>JAYURR010000124.1:0-12533 GCA_043756605.1 Chitinophagaceae bacterium | reverse complement strand
AAAGCCGGCGGATCGGTAAAACCATCCACCGTAGAAACTGTTTTGGCAAAAGAACATTTTGTTTACCAGGAAGGTCAATCCGTTTTTAAATTTGCCGTTAAAGGCATGGCAGATGTGAGTTACGAGCTGATGGAACGCAATAACTTAACCGCCGATGATATAGCCTGGCTGGTACCACACCAGGCCATCCTGCGTATTATTGATGCTACTGCCAACCGCATGGGATTGCCTAAAGAAAAAGTTATGATCAACATTCAAAAATACGGTAACACTACAGCCGGCACCTTGCCCTTATGTTTGTGGGAGTGGGAAAAACAACTTAAAAAAGGCGATAATATTATACTGGCTGCTTTTGGCGGTGGATTTACCTGGGGGGCTACGTGGGTAAAATGGGCGTATAATGCATAAGTAATTAGTGTTTTAGTTAAAAAGTAGGGTTAGTAGAATCTGGCCGCCATCAATAAATCGTAGAAACTTTTTACCCAAAATCTCTAAAAATTCGACTAAGCTATGAGTCATCTTCCTTCAAAAACCAATTTGCAAATACGATTAATGCTATTTGGATTGGTATTTACGTTAACAATTTTGCTGACGGCAAATAAAGCATTTTCACAATATTGCTCTCCAACAATTAATAACTGTGGAACCGGACGCATAGATTCAGTTTCTATCGGCAACCTTAACAATACATCCTCATGCAGTGCAAATGGGTATGGAGATTATACTACTACTGTGGCTCCTGCTACTGCTGTAGCAGGAAAGTACATTGCCATCTCTGTTAAAGTTACAAGTTCTAATTTAGGTAACACAGTTGCCTGGATAGATCTGAATCAAAATAACATTTTTGAAGCTTCGGAATTTACGCAGATAGGGGCAGGTGCTGGTACGATAATGTCTAACAATATATTTATTCCTTCCACTTCCTTATCTGGCACAACCAGAATAAGAGTACGCAGAAGATCTGATGCCAGTTTAATAGCTACAGATGCCTGCACCAGCCTTTTTTCTAACGGCGAAATAGAAGATTACAGCATAACCATTATTCCTGCGTTTATAAGAATTTATTTCACCCCATTCAGAGATACTTTGTATGATCAGATTATTCCTGTTACGGCCAGGATAACACAAAAAGATGTAGGTGTTAATTCAACCAATTTTAAGCCAAGAATTTGGACCAAAAATCAATCCTCAACAATATGGAAATCATTTGAAGGGCAGTTAATAAATGGTACCCTTACTGATGGCAACTGGCAATTTCCTGTAAATCATGATTCTTTAGGTGTGCGGAGAAATGGCTGCGATTCTTTACAATATTATTTTGTAGCCCAGGATATTAATTCACCAATAAATATGGGGTATTTACCAGAATTTGGTGCTTCTCATACCAATGTGAATATACAGATAACACCGCCAACCACTTTATTTGGCTACCGTTTAAAACCACGATTAAAAGACACAGTATTTGTAAGTAATTCAAATTGCAGGTACCAATCTTTATCTGGCCAAAATGGATTGTTTCAGGAAATTAACAGCAGAAAACTGGAAGGGAATTTAACCATTTTAATAGAAAGCGATTTAAATGAAAAAGCAATTTATGATGTTACCGATGCCGGGCTAAATGGTTATAATTTAACCATTGGCCCCGGCAGTAATACTATAAAAAATATTGTTGCAGATTATAGTAATGCAGCAACTATAAAATTGAACGGAACAAAAAACGTAACCATTGATGGCAATTATAATGGAACAGGGCGTTATCTTAAATTTGGGGCAACTGTTACCCCATCTTACTTAATTCAAAGTATCACATCAATAAAAATAGAAAACTCCTGCAATAATATAATCCTTAAAAATTTATTGTTCGAGCAGGTAGATCCGAGTGAATATGCGGTTTCTATAGCGGCAGGCAATAACAGCAATATCAATATTTTAAAAAATTATTTTACTTCGTTGTATGCCAACAAGCTGGTTACCTGGCATGTTGGAAGTTCTGTGGGTAACAACCAGGCCATAATTAAAAATAATGAGTTTAATAATTTTACTGATGCAGGAGTACAAATGCTGGATGCTGGTAATGATTGGATAATTGACAGCAATCATTTTTACAGAAGCTTAACGCCCACCACTTATTCAAATAATTTTAGCGGCATTAATGTAAAAGGAGGTGGCCATAAAATTACCAATAATTACATTGGTGGCCAGGCACCGTTTTGTGGTGGTGCCACTATGAATTTTGTAGATAATCCTGTAGCAACCATAGCAGGTATAGCTGCATTGGAACCGGCAGGAACTTTGCCAGTAACAATTAGCAATAATACAATTGCGAATATGAATGCGATAAATACGGTTAGTAATCAGGCAAGTAAGTTTGCCGGTATTTTATCAAATAATAACAGTAGCATTATTGAAAACAATATTATAGGTAATCCGCAGTCAGCTACTCCCTCCATATCAATTTTGGCGAGTTACATTTATGGTATTTATTGTTTGGGTTCAAAAACAGTAACTATAAAAGATAATATTATATCGGGCCTGCAAAATAATAGTGCTGCTTTCAATGGCAACTCTTCTATTACGGGCATTTATAAATCTAATTATGCAAACAGCGCTTCTTTAGTACCAACATTTATAACAGGCAATACAATTTCCAATCTTAATAACCGAAGCATTACGCCTCCCTATTCTTCCAGTGGAAGTGTTTTTGGCATCAGTTGCGAATATGGATCTTACAATGTGATTGAAAAAAATATCATCCGGAACTTAACCTGTGATGGAAGCACCATGACTGGTATTTATAATGGTTATAGTTCAGGCGCCACCCCAACATCCATACAACAAAACAGAATTTTCGACATAGCAAATACTGATAATGCCGTTCATACATGCTGTGGAAATGATTATTATGAGGGCGGTATTAATGGTATAGTGATTGATCATGATAGCTCAGGCATCAATATTTTTAACAACCAGATTTCTATTAACAACAGAAATTTTGTTAGCCCGATAATCATACGGGGCATACACAATATTATCGGGTATTATGCAGGCCCTCCGGCAAAACAACGTATCAATTATAATTCAATATACATTGGGGGTACCGCTAATTTCACAGGAGAAAGCGCAATTTATACCACCTCGTTTCTTCCCTCCAACAACATATATCAGCCTTTAAAAGAATTGTACAATAATTTATTTTATAATGAAAGAACCGGTGGCACAAAAGGACATTTCGCATATAGAATATCTCAACCCTCGCCGTCAGTTTATTTAAACGGTGTAAAGTTTTATAACAATTATTATGTTGTAAATGATTCAGTTGCTTTCGGATCTTATCTTGGTGCTTTTTTGGGAGGAAATGTATATGCCGATTCCACAATCAGTTGGAGTAAATGGAAAAATGTCTACAATTTTGATACTAGCAGTTTTGTCAATGTTCCTTCTAATATTCCGTCCACACAAATATTTATAGATAACGCAAATGGAAATTTAAATATAAATTCTTCAAACAGCATTTGTTCATTCATAAATGATAAAGGCAAACCCATTGCAGATATAAGCAGCGATTATGAATCTATCAATGTTCGTTTTACAGATATTGTAAATGGCAAAACTGATATCGGATCTGATGAATTTAGCACTTCAGCCCAACAAATAACGGCTTGCGCACTCTCCAGTATCAACATCACTTCTAATTTAACAGGTACCACATACCAGTGGCAACAGAATACAGGAAGCGGGTTCAATAATATTAGTAATGGTGGATTTGTTTCAGGTGCTACCTCCAATAATCTCACTATCACCGGAGTACCTTTGTTATGGAATGGCTATAAATTCAGGTGTTTGATAAACAATAACATTTTTGGCGCAGTAACAACGCTGGTTATAAACCCGGCACCCGCCGCCAATGCAGGTAATGATGTAAATATGTGTATAGGCGGCTCAACACAACTGCAGGCCTCGGGTGGTACAACTTACTTATGGTCGCCAGGAGCAGGCTTAAACAATCCTAATATTGCCAACCCAATTGCAAGCCCCGCTGCCACCACTATATATATCGTTACAGTTTCCAATGGTAATAATTGTACAGCAAATGATACGGTTATTGTAAGTGTGGGTCCACCTGTACCTCCCACAGTAAACATCAGCACTACCAATAATAATATTTGTTTGGGCACTGCTGCAACCTTTACCGCTGTTGCAACTAACGGCGGAAGTACACCAACTTACCAATGGCAGGTTAATGGGGTAAATGCAGGCAATAATAGTAATGTTTTTACAAGTACATCTTTACAAAATAACAGCCAGGTAAAAGTAATTATGACCAGTAGTTCTAGCTGTGTAACAACGCCCACTGCCACCAGTAATGTTATTGCAGTAACTGTTGATCAGTTAGCAACGCCTTTAATAACTATGATCGACAGGTTATTTACCGTAACCAACCCCGATGCTGCCGCAACATACACCTGGCAACAAAAAGTAAATACTGTTTGGGGCAATGTGGTACCGGCTGCAACTGGTGTAACTTACACTGCACCTGCTGGTGGAGAGTACAGGGTAAAAGCGGCTAAAGGTGCTTGTACAGATTATTCTGCATCGCAGGTAACTGCCCGAAACCTGAATACATTTACACATCCTTTTGGTATTTACCTCTATCCAAACCCCAACACCGGTATTTTAAATATAGATTCAATAAGGATTAACCAAAGATGGGAAACACTGGACATTACCGATGTAACCGGAAGAATTGTTTTAAAATTCAATATCAAAAATCAATCTTCTGTTTCATTAAATATAAGTATGCTTAAGCCCGGTACTTATTTTGCACAGCTTAAAAAGATAGATGGAGTTTATTATACGGTTGAATTTTTAAAACTGTAGCACTCTTTATAAATCATATTCGATAAGGCTTTGGTAAATCCAAAGCCTTTTTTAATAGCTGCAATAAAAGCAGAATTAATTAACTTTATGCAAAGAAAGCCTGCAAAGTAAGGCAGGTACCTTTATTTAAAATTATACCATGAAAAAAATTCTCCTTCTTGTTTCTATTGCATTGTTTGTTGCAAACACCAACACCCACGCCCAATTCTCTAAATACATCATCCGCTTAAAAGATAAAGGCACCAATCCATTTACAATTGCTAACCCATCGGCGTATTTAACGGCAAGGTCCATTCAGCGCCGTACAAGGTATGGTATTGCTATTGACTCAACCGATCTCCCGATAACACCACGTTATATAGATAGTATCAAAATGGCTGGTGCAGTAACCATTCTCAACTCATCAAAATGGCTTAACCAGGTATTGATACAAACCAATGATGCTGCGGCTTTAACCAAAATAAACGGTTTTCCGTTTGTATTAAGCAGCGGGCCAATGGCACCATTCGGTAAAACAAAAGACAAACCGGTTAATAAAAAATTAGATGCTGCATTCACTGAGGCACCAACCCCTACAACCTCTAACACCATTGCGGCTGATTATTACAACTACGGTGTTAGTTATGGACAGGTTCATTTACACAACGGCGAGTTTTTACACAACCGTGGTTTTCGTGGGCAGGGCATGCACATGGCTGTGCTGGATGCAGGATTTTTAAATTATTTAACCTTGCCAACATTTGATAGTATCCGCAATAATGGCCAGCTATTGGGTACCTGGGATTTTGTTGCCGGCAATGCGAGTGTTAATGAAGACAACAGTCATGGAACCGCCTGCCTCAGCACTATTGCTGCCAATATGCCCGGCACTTTTATGGGCACCGCTCCTAAAACTTCTTTTTATTTATACCGTACAGAAGATGTAGCATCTGAATACCCCATTGAAGAACAGAACTGGGTGGCAGGCATTGAAAGAGCCGATAGTTTGGGTATTGATATTTCATCTACCTCCTTAGGGTATTTTACATTTGATAATCCGGTGTTTAATTACACCTACGCAAATATGGATGGCAATACCACCATGAGTGCAAAAGGTGCCGACCTTGCAGCAAAAAAAGGAATACTCTGTGTTTTTGCAGCCGGTAACGAGGGTAACGGATCCTGGCATTTTATTATTACACCGTCTGATGCGGATAGTGTTATGGCAGTGGGTGCGGTAAGTGTTGCAGGCAATGTGGGTAGCTTTAGCAGTTATGGCCCAAGCAGCGATGGGCAAATTAAACCTTCGGTTGCTGCGGTTGGGGTTGGTGCGGTAGTTGCAAACCCGTCAACTGGTCAGCCTTCATTTGGCAGCGGTACATCTTATGCATGCCCTAATATGGCAGGCCTTACAACCTGTTTGTGGCAGGCTTTTCCAGAGGTAAACAATATGCGGATAATTACCGTGATGCAGGAGTCGGCAACACGTGCTACCAATCCCGATGACCGGGTAGGTTATGGAATACCCGATATGAAAAAGGCTTTTGTAAAGCTCATTAAACAATTATATACACAACAATCGGCTGTAGCAAATTGTGCGGTTACTTTGCAGTGGACAGCAAAAACAGATTCTGTTATCAGCATTGTGGTAGAAAGAAAATTACCTGCAGATGCTAACTACACAACCATCAATACACAAACTTCTACCGGTGCTTTTTTAGCAAGAAATTTTACTTTTATAGATGATCTGCGTAGTTTTCCTGCAAGCGGAGTTAAGTATCGTTTTAAAATGAATATAGCTGCTGATACCAGTTTTTATTTAGATTCGATGACGATTAATTTTACACCACGCCCAAATTTGGGGGCAGATAAAACAGTGAGTGCCTGCAGTGGTAACAACGTTAATCTTACTACGCAATTTACAACTGCCGGTTTAACTACCAACTGGACTTTGGGGGGTAACGCAGTAGCAAATCCTGCGGCAGTTTCCAATGCAGGCTTGTACCAATTAATTGCAACTAATAATAATGGCTGTGCAGATACGGCTACTGTAAATGTTACCATAAATGCCAGGCCTGCTTTAGGTGCCGACCTGGCGGTAGAAAAATGCACCGACAGCACAAAAAACCTTACAACCTTATTTGTAACAGCAGGCTTAACCACCGCCTGGACAATTGGAGGCAATGCAGTTGCAAACCCGTCAGCAGCAAGTGTTGCAGGTGTTTACCAGTTAATTGCTACAAATAGTTTTGGCTGCGCCGATACTGCATTGGTAACGCTTACAAACAACCAGCAATTATGCCCGGTAAATCCGCCAACGCCTTTACCGGAGCAGATAACTTTTATCCCGACAGACAGGCCTGTTACCGATATGCTTTCTGGTTTGGTGGTAAGAAATGCTGCTGTAAAAGTTGGCTTAAGTGTTTATAATGCTGCCGGGCAAATAGTTTATAATTACAGTAATCAACAGTCGGCTGGCGGGCAAACGTACAACATACCCATGAAGCGTTTAGGAAAAGGAATTTACTATGTTACAGTTAACCTGAACGACAAAAAAGCTGTAACAAAAAAACTGGTTCATCAATAGAAATTATTTTTTAAAAACTGCCGTAAACATCGAGTCGGCTTTTTTATCATACCCTTTTAATAATTCCATCTGCAGCAATTGCAGGTGGAATTTTTCTTTGATGAAATCCACCATGTCTTCGTTTTCGTTTTTAAAAACAGAACAGGTAATGTAGATGAAGATGCCATCTTTTTGCAAATGTAGAATAACGTTTGAAACAATTTGCTGCTGCATGGCCACATACACATCAATTGTTTTTCTTTTTAAATAATACAATTGTTCCGGAGTACGGCTCCAGGTGCCGCTGCCGGTGCAGGGTGCATCGCAAATAATCAATTGGCAATTGGCAATGGGCAGTTGGCAATTCGTTAAGGTTAAATCTGCAATAAATGATTGGTAGTTTTTAATGCCGGCGGTTTCAAACCTGTTTTTAAGGTTTGATAAAATACTTTCTCTGATATCCGAAACTGTTAATTCAATTTCTCCTTTTAAAATATCATAAGCTAAAATTGATTTGCCGCCACTGGCTGCGCAACAATCCCAAACTGCTAAAGAGTTATAGATACTTGAACCTTGCTCCTTGTCTGCTGTTTCTTGTTTCTTGTTTCTTGTTGCATGTTCCGTGTCTATTGTTGCTTGTTGCTTATTTCCTGTTCCATGTCTCTCAATGAAATTCAACACCTGCTGCGAGTTATAATCCTGCACAACAACTTCTTTATCAATTTCCAGTATCGCATCAATTTTTGTTGCATTGGATAATGCCAGGCAATTGTTAAGCGGCATATTAAATGTAATGCCGGCATCCTGTAATTTTTTTACAACAGCTTCCCTGTTTCCGGGTCTTATCCTTAAAAACAAATCGGGCTGTTTAAAAAAAGAATGCCTGAAAAGTTCAGCATCCATTCCATTGCTTAATTCTTCTGCCCAGGGAAATACATCTTCCGCTGTAAAGCCCGCTGCATCTATCTTTTCGGCAAGTGGCTTTGTTATTATTTCATTCCACTCTGGTTTATGAAATTGCAAAAACTCACTGCTTTTATTTTCACATAAAAATGTGGCTACAATAATTTTTTCTTCAACCGGCAATTGTGGTATCGCTTTACCAAGTCGGAAAAAATTATAACAGAGTGTTGCTATCTGTTTTCTGTCTCTGCCCCCGTATTTTTTGTTTGCGTTAAAATATTTCTTTAAAAATACAGCGAAAGGCGCATCGCCTTTGTATGAATCAATAATTGTTTTTGCAGAATTTAAATAAGAGTGATAACGCATGCGGCAGGATAAGAGGTTTGCATTTACATGATGTAAAAAAATATTTCCCACGAATACACAAGGGCCACAAAGCTGTTACAAATAATCTTAAAACTCCCTTTGTGCTCTTTGCGGCACTGTGGGAATCTGATATTAAAATGCTTTTTTAAATCTTTACAGTTCCAGCAAACTCTTCACCGGATCTTTACCAAAGAGCATCAGCGCAGGGTTTTCGAGCAGTTCTTTTACTCTTACCAAAAAACCAACCGATTCTCTGCCATCAATAATACGATGATCGTAACTAAGGGCAACATACATCATTGGTTTTATAACAACCTGCCCGTTTACAGCCATCGGCCTTTCTAAAATATTGTGCATACCCAAAATAGCACTCTGCGGAATATTAATGATTGGCGTACTCATCATCGAACCAAAAACACCCCCGTTGGTTATGGTGAAAGTGCCACCTGTCATTTCTTCAATTGTTAATTTATTGTCTTTGGCTTTGGTTGCAAGTTCTACCACTTTGGCTTCAATGCCCGCCATGCTCAAACTTTCGGCATTGCGTATAACAGGCACCACCAGGCCTTTTGGCGCACTTACGGCAATTGAAATATCGCAGTAATCGTGGTAAATAATATTTTCCCCATCAATATATGCATTAACCGATGGCCACTCCTGCAAAGCAAATGTACAGGCCTTGGTGAAGAAGCTCATAAAGCCCAGGTTAACGCCATGCAGTTCTTTAAATTTATCCTTGTATTTTTTTCTTACTTCCATAATGGCACTCATATCCACTTCATTAAAAGTGGTGAGCATGGCTGTTGTATTTTTAGCTTCTACCAACCGCCTGCTGATGGTTTTGCGCAGGTTGCTCATTTTTTGCTCCCGTTCATTTCTTTCAAATAAAACGGTGCCGGGCTTTGTGCCGGGATTGTTCAACGCATCCATTACATCCTGCTTCATAATCCTACCATTACTGCCACTTGCTGTTACAGCTTTTACATCAACTTTTTTATCGGCAATTATTGCTGCGGCAACAGGTGTTGTTTTAATATCGGTTTGTTGTTTGTTGTCTGTTGTTTGTGGTTGGGGAGTATTCTCTTTTTGGGCTTCTTCCTTTTTTTCGTTAGCTACAGGTTGGGCTGCAATTTCTTTAGAAGCTGCTTCAGCTCCCCCTTTAGTGGGCTGGGGGGCTTCGGCCTCCGTATCAATAGAACAAACAACATCGCCAATATTCAACGTAGCGCCTTCCTGGGCAATAATTTTTAATACGCCTGCCTGCTCTGCATTTAGTTCAAAAGTTGCTTTTTCGCTTTCCAACTCTGCAATCACTTCATCGCGGTTGGCATAATCACCATCTTTTTTATGCCATTTAACCAGCGTTACTTCACTAATGCTTTCACCAACGGTAGGTACTTTTATTTCAATTGCCATTTTTGTAATTTATAGTTGTGCAAATTTCGGGGAAAATAAAGGATTATTAAAATTGATTTCTGAATAGATAAAACAATTGAGTTTGCTTTGCCTGAGACTAAGTAAAAAACAAAAACAGCGCTGTCTCCAGGCTGTTCATCCAAAAATTTTAAAAAGAAAAAATTATCCCCCCAGATATGTCCTCAATAGTTTACACCGTGATGCTGAGCGTAGTTTGGTGATTGCTTTATCTTTTATCTGCCTCACTCTTTCACGGGTAAGGTTAAAATGTTCACCAATATCTTCCAGGCTTAATGCATGATCTACACCAATACCAAAAAAGAAACGAATCACATCTTTCTGGCGTTGGGTAAGGGTACTTAAAGAGCGGTCAATTTCTGTTTTAAGTGAAGCACTAAATGCCAGTGCATCATCTGTTTTTTCGGCATTGTGGTTAATAAGTACATCAATTAAAGTTCCATCTTCGCTATCAGATAATGGCTGATCCATACTTACATGCCTGGCCGAAATACCAAGCGAAGCCGCAATTTCATCAACATCCATATCCAATAAAAAAGCAAGTTCTTCGGGTGTTGGCTCCCTTTCAAACTCCTGCTCTAATTGTGAGTATGCTTTGCTGATGCGGTTTGTTAATCCAACTTTATTTAATGGTAAACGTACTATTCTCGATTGCTCGGCCAACGCCTGTAATATACTCTGGCGTATCCACCATACTGCATACGATATAAATTTAAAACCACGTGTTTCATCAAAACGCTGTGCTGCTTTTATTAATCCAAGATTTCCTTCATTAATAAGATCGGGTAATGTGAGGCCCTGGTTTTGATATTGTTTGGCAACAGATACAACAAAGCGAAGATTTGCTTTTGTTAACTTTTCTAAAGATAGCTGGCAACCTTGTTTTATTTTAACTGCAAGTTTTACTTCCTCCTCCGGAGAAATTAATTCTACCTTACCAATCTCCTGCAAATATTTTTCTAAACTCTGACTCTCACGATTAGTGATGGACTTAGTTATTTTTAGCTGACGCATACTCATGAGCCAAAGATTTATTTTGGTTGTTTATGGAAGGAAGTGGGTTAACAGTTTGTTAAAAACTTACAAATTTATTAACGTAATTTATACTATTTAGTGTTCGTTGCCAAAAAAATAAATCTAAATCACTGGATTTCAAAGGCTTAAAAGCTATTTTGTTTAAACTTTAAACAAAATAAATAAACAAGAAAAAGTAAATAAATAATTTGTACTGCGGATTATTTTGTTATTATTGCATTAACGCAATGATTTAAATAAAAAGAATGAGTAAGAAAGTTTTATATACGCTTGAATACCCTGTAAGATGTTCTCCAGGTATTTTGTACGAGTTTTTAAGAACGCCTGCCGGCATACAGGAATGGTTTGCCGATAAAGTTGATGAACGTGACGGACAATTTAGTTTTTCATGGAATGGTACCGAAGAAAAAGCCGAACTACTAGACAGTGAAGAAGATAAATTTGTTCGCTTTCGCTGGGATTATATGACCAAGGATGAATATTTTGAATGGCGCATAGATAAATCAGAAGTTACCAATCAAACCATTTTGGTTATCAGTGATTTTGCTGATAAAAAAGAAATAAAAGACCAGAGCCAGTTATGGGAATACCAGGTTAAGGATCTGTTTCACCGCCTGGGCAGTTAAGGCTTCAGCATATTGATTATCTCAACAAAACTTTCATTAAGCATTGTTGGTATTGCATCGCGGTGATGCAAAGGAAATTTTATGGCCAGTTTAATAAACTGTTTTTCAAGTGCAATACATTCCAGTTCATCTTTACTTAATTTATTTACTGCGGCATAATTATCGGCTTCAAAGTGATGCTGCCACTGGTTTTCATTAATACAGATAAAAATATCCTGCTTAACAGATTTTATATTTTCAATTATTTTTTGTTGAAACGTTGGTTTGTAATTACCAGATAAATGTAACGTGATGCTGAAAAAATTTCCCCACCAAAACATCGTTCTCACTGCAAAAATATTATCTCCATCAAAGCATCTTGGGTAATCGAGTAACAGGTATGGCAGTTGCAGATAATTTTCGCCCCTGGCAATTTTAGGTGTTGATTGCGTAACTGCAGCAGGTAACCAGTTTTTTTCTTTTTCAATTATTTGTTTTTGCTGTTCCGAAATTTCACCCAACAACCCGTTGACCTTATCAATGATTTTACGTTTAGTTAAAATCCATGCGGTATTGCATACCAATTGCTGTTCATCATCAGAAAGCATTAATTTTGAAACATCGTTCATATGGCATCAATTTACTACAATTAATTTTTATCGCAGTTACTGCTTTGCATGATAAAGAAATTAGACAAACTTATTCTTAAATCTTTTATCGGGCCGTTTATCATAACGTTCTTCATTGCATTTTTTGTATTGATGATG
>JAYURR010000123.1:0-12643 GCA_043756605.1 Chitinophagaceae bacterium | reverse complement strand
TAATTATAAATGAATTAGGGCCTCCTGTTGTGTTGATACAATTAGCCCCAAATGCTGTAAGCGGCGTTGCAGTTAAAACAGGAGAGGCAGTTGTAAATGAACCCTGCGATCCGTAAGTTGTGCCGCCTGCATTGGTTGCATAAGCATGATAATAATAAGTAGTGCTTGGTGCCAAACCGGTAAGTGACGAACTGAAATTAACGCCACTCAAATTGGTTGAAGCAACTGCTGTACCCGTTCCGTTGGGGAAACCAGTAGTAGTACTAAACTCAATACCATAAGCAGTTACAGCTGTACAACCATTTACAGGAATGGTGCCGGCCACTGTTGCAGTAGTTTGAGTAATGGCACTTGCCGCACCACTGGTAACAGATGCTGCTGTATTAACGCCTGCACCAGTTGCTGCAACATTTTGTGTTGTACTGCCACCGCCGCCAACAGCAATATTACCGTTGTAAGATTGTACAGCCGTTGGAGTAAACTTCACAAATATTTGTTGACTGAATGAACCACTTGGTTGTGTTAAACTCAGTGTAATTGTATAAGTACCACCCGATGTTGTTGAGTAAGTAAACCCTGCCAAAGCAGCAACAGTAATATTGGCTGTTGTAAGATTTGTACCGGTAATAGTAAACGAATTTGGACCCGCAGTTGTATTTAAACAAACATTACCAAAACCTGCAAGTGTTGATGCAGCAATTGTTGGTGTTGCTGTTGTAAATGTGCCCTGTGTACCATAAGCTGTACCACCATTATTAGTAGCATAAGCATGAAAATAATATATGGTTGTTGGTGTAAGACCTGTTAAGTTAGAAGAGAAATTTATGCCGGTAAGATTTGTTGATGCTACTGCAGTTCCGCTACCATTGGGGAAGCCGTTGGTAGTGCTATGCTCAATACCATAAGCAGTTATAGCCGAGCAACCGTTTGCCGGTATAGTACCTGCAACTGTTGCAGAGATAGAAGTTATTGCACTTGCTGCGCCGCTTGTAACCGTTGCAATGGTATTAATACCTGCACCAGATGCAGCCACATTTATTGCTGCTGCACCACCACCACTAACTGGTATATTGCCGTTGTAAGATTGTACCAGT
The DNA here is from genome assembly GCA_043756605.1 of Chitinophagaceae bacterium. Lineage (GTDB taxonomy): Bacteria > Bacteroidota > Bacteroidia > Chitinophagales > Chitinophagaceae > Ferruginibacter. Next base: position 11,549 of record JAYURR010000123.1, on the reverse strand, counting down.
GTTGGTGTAAACCTCACAAATATTTGTTGGCTGTATGTACCGCCCGGTTGTGTTAAACTTAACGAAGCTGTATAAGTACCGCCTGATGTTGTTGAGAAGGTAAAGGCTGTTAAAGGCCCAACACTAATGTTTGTATTATTTAAAGCAGATCCATTTATTGTAAATGAATTAGGACCCGCAGTTGTATTGATACAAACATTGCCAAATGCCGCAAGTGCTGTTGCATTTAATGTTGGTGTTAACGAAAGTGTGGTAAAAGTTTGCTCGTTACCATAACCCGTACCGCCTGCATTGGTTGCATAAGCATGATAATAGTAAACTGTGCCTGGTGTTAAACCTGCAGCATTTGATGAGAAATTGATGCCGCTTAAATTGGTTGATGGAACTGCTGTACCGGTTCCATTAGGAAAACCCGCAGTAGTACTATACTCAACACCATATGCAGTTACAGCACTGCAACCATTTGCAGGAATGGTACCAGCCAATGTTGCTGAAGTTGTAGTAATGGCAGATGCAGCACCAGTTGTAACTGTTGGTACCGAGTTAACGCCTGCACCGGTTGCAGCAGCATTTACAACTGTTGCCCCACCGCCACCAACAGCAATATTGCCATTGTACGATTGTACTAATGTTGGTGTAAACTGTACAAATATTTGCTGACTGTATGCACCGCCCGGTTGTGTTAAACTTAATGTGCTTGTATAAGTACCACCTGCAGTTGTTGAATAAGTAAAACCTGGTAATGCGGCAACAGTAACATTTGCAGCCGTAAGATTTGAACCTGTTATGGTAAATGAATTTGGCCCTGCGGTTGTATTAATACAAACATTACCAAAACCCGTTAAAGAACTAACCGATAATGTTGGTGCAGATGAAGTGGTAAATTGCTGCTGCGTACCATAACCTGTACCACCCGCATTGGTTGCATAAGCATGATAATAATAAGTTGTTGCCGCAGTTAAACCGCTAACGTTTGATGAAAAATTGATACCGCTCAGGTTGGTTGATGGTACTGCAGTTCCAGTACCATTGGGGAAACCATTTGTTAAGCTATACTCCACACCATAAGCAGTTACAGCACTGCAACCATTTGCCGGTATGGTACCTGCTAAAGTTGCTGATGTATTTGTGATGGCACTTGCTGCACCGGTTGTTACTGCGGGTATTGTGTTAACACCTGCACCACTTGCTGCAACATTTATCGCGGTTGCACCACCACCACCTACTGGTATATTGCCATTATAACTTTGCACCAATGTGGGTGTAAACTTTACAAATATCTGCTGGCTGTATGCACCACCTGGTTGTGTTAAACTTAAAGTAGTTGTGTATGTACCACCCGCTGTGGTTGAATAAGTAAAACCTGCCAATGCACCCACCGTTACGTTTGTAGCATTAAGTGTTGTACCGGTTATAGTAAATGAGTTGGGGCCTGCTGTTGAGTTTATACAAACATTGCCAAAAGCAGTAAGTGCCGTTGCTGATAGGGTTGGTGAGGCTGCGCCAGATGGTGTAACCTGAACCCAGGTAGTACCCACACGTAATTCATCAAATTCTATAAATGGAGTGTTTGTGGGATTATCTTGCCTTAAAAATACCCTTGCCACACTGGCCAGATCAGTACCTGGAACTGCGGCAGCATCTGCGGCAGGCTCTGCGGCACCGATAGCTGCTGTGTTCAACCAAATACGGGCAACATCATCTCCGGCACCCGCATTAATATCGTACGCAACAACAATAAAACATGGCGTTCCCGGAACCAGGTCAGTTGCAAGCCATGTTACCGCAGAGTTACTTCTTGTTGAAACTCCCACATTGTATCTGCCTGCAGTTGTACTCAACCTGGTCCATACAGTACCTCCAAAAGATGTAGTAGATGCTGCCTGAATGAATCCATTAAAATATCCGCCTGTGGTAGTTAGTGTTCCTAATGCAGAAACATTCAATATAAATGAACGGTAAACCGATCCGGTGGTTTGAGAAGCAAAGTTTGTATAATAATCAGTCCCTGATCCATCAAATTTAACCTTGTTACCTGCAGATGCTGCAAGGCCAGCATACGTTAAACTGGTAGCCTCCACAAGTATTGAGTCTCCTGTGTTAATTATAGACCAGGGGCTGCTGCCAGCCTGGCTTTGTGCCGATAATCCTAATGTGGCACTGGGCGTATATGGAAACTGCTCTGTAAGTAACTGGCTCCAGCCACTTAATGAGGCAGCAAAGAAAATAATTACTAAGTATATTTTTTTCATAAAGAAAATTTGTAATTGTGCTTATCAGATGTAAAATCTGTAAATCAGAAACCTAAGCGTAATATTCCTGTTCAGGAATATTACGCTTAGGTTATTTTATAAAAGATTAAAGACCGGTTATTTTAATATCATCTACTTCCCAGGCCGATGTTTTATCGCTGGCAGTTCCTGCAAGGTCTGCGCCTTCGTACCTGAAAGCAACATAAACTGTTCCGCTGTAAGCATTCAGATTAATATTGCCTGAATTGGTAAAACCAGAAGGAAAACTTGATGTAGTACTTCCGGGAGAAAGGAGTGCCTGAGATGTTAGATCGGTCCATACAACACCTGCTGCCCATGGGTTTCCGGTGCCGGTATAGTTGGTTGATATCAGTACTTTCAAATCTGCAGGCACTGGTGTTCCGCCTGGTGCTGTGGTTAAATAAAAACCTTGTATTGTTTTAAAAGAAAGTGTTTTGGTAGTACCGGTAAGCGCAACGCCTTTAGTTACAAGCCAGGTGGTTACTGTACTTTGGGTGGTTCCAAATCCACTCATGTAAGCATATTTATTATTGCTGAAAATTCTGGAAGTCCATAATTCGCTGGCGGCTTGTGCTGCATTTACCCAACCTGGTATTGTTGTTATGGTGTAAGGGAAAGCTGTTGTGGTAGTCTGACCTTCAAAATCTTCGAACAACAATGTACCAGGAGGCAATGCACAGGCATACGGATCTTTAAACTTAACATCTGCAGTATCTCTTATAATTAATTGCTTGGTGTTTCCAAAAGTTGTGTAAATGGCATAGATGGTTCCACGGCCCTGGGCTACTTTTTGTGCAGCAAAATTTGAATAGGCACTTGTACGCACAATAATGGTTTGGTTTGCACAATTTTTAATATCCAGATTTACCGTGCTTTTGTAAGCAGAAGTATCAGAATAAGTTGCATTAAGGTTGGCAAATGCAAAACCATCCAGTTGTATTAATGTACCCAGGTATTTATCCTGCATATTAGTTGTAAGCTGGGCTATTGTTACCACATGAGGAACAACCGGGTTATTTAATGATCCGCCAACAACATATTGACTTATCAGGTTTCCAGGAATAGCTTCAAGCGATGGTGAACCGGCAACAGTAGCTTTTACGCCTAATTGCATGGTTCCGTTATAATCACTTATACAAAGACCTTTACACTTTATGAATACTTTACGACCCACCGGATATGTTCCATATAGACTGTTTGCATCTAACATTATCTGCAAGCCACCGGTTGAATCTTCAATAAATAATTGCTTATAAAAATTACCGCTTTTATCATCAGCCACTACAATTCCGGAAATAATAATATCGCTGGTTATAACATCATAAGCACCCGCAGTTGTATGCATTGCTTTTAATGTTTTAAGAGATGTATTAGCCACAATTGCCGGATCAGCAGCTCCCGGAGGATTATCAAAAGTTTTTTTACAGGCACTGAAAGTTCCGATGGTGGCAATCAGTATTACCGCTGTCATTAATTTTAAAATCTTGTTCATAATGTTTATTTTAAAGAGTTTATTTACTTGTTTATATTAAAACCTCAACCCTACGCTTGCAAAATAATTAAGGCCATAAGCGTAAAAACGTTTGTCAGGAAATTTGTTGGTATTTTTTTCTGCAAAATCGTAACGCAGTTGTTCAAAACCACCCGATACAATGTTGGTGTTATTTAATATATTATTTACACCCAAATTAAATACCAGGAAATGTCTTTTCTTCAACGATTTAAATTTCCTGTTCATCAGCCAGCTATATCCGGCAAATGCATCCAATGTATATTGATCTTCCAGTTGTGTCTGATCTAAAATCTGGTGCCATTGTGCACTACCTTCCGGCACACCGCTAACAGCCGATGCTGTACGGCGAACAGGGTTGTAACTTAAATACATTTTATCAAAGTAATTAAAGTTAACATTCAAAAACCAGAATTTTGGTGAGCGGTAATCCAACCCGATGCTGTAAGCCTGCTGTGGTGTTGGCACATAAAAATCTTTAGAGTAAACAGTTACATCTTTATCCAATGTTGCGGCACTGTTATCGGCCGTTACTGTTGCAAGCTGGCGGGTGTTGTAAGTGTATTGCCCTATTGCAGCAGCAGCATTTACGCTTAAGCCTTTATATACTTTTGCTTCTATACCAAACTCAAGCCCCATGTGTATTTTACCAATATTGCTGATGGCATAGTTTACAAAGTTGCGGTACTCATCGTTATAAAAAGTAAGCACATCCAAACCATTTTTAAACTGGCTGAAATAACCGGTAGCCCTTATTTTTAATTTAGGCGCATTCATTACATAACCAACTTCTGTAGATAGTATTTCTTCCGACTTCAGGTTATCCTGCACAAAATCCCTGGTACGTGGTGCAATAAAAGCATTTTCAAAAAACGGTGCACGGGATGCGTAAGAACCGTTTGCAAAAATATAATTACGACCGTTTAATTTATAAGTTAACCCGCCTTTAATGCCCGAGTTGTAAAAATTTTGTGTTGCAGATTTTCCAAAAGAATTATCAGCAAACAAACCGCTTTTTACATTGCCATAGCGAAAGAAGCTGGTGTACGAATGTTCAGTAGCAACAAACACATCTATTTTACGAAATTTAAAAACACCCTGTAACCAAACTGATCCTTTTTTAATATTCAGATCGTAATTGTAACCAAATTTATCGCCTGTGGCTAAAATTCTGTTTGGATTGTTCAGGTCATTCTGGCCAGCACCGGCGTTTGCAGGAAAATCTCTTTCGCCAAACTGGTTTACATCCACATAAAAATCGCCGCCCAGTAAATCATCTACTTTTTTATAGTAATGATTTTTTTGCGATTGATAAGTAATGCCTGCTGTAAAAATAATATTCTCACTAACCGAAGTATTTAAAGTAGAATTAAAATTGTATTTGGTTGTATTGATAATGCGATCCTCAACAATATACCTGCTTCTGCGGCCTCTTACATCGTTACCCACAATACCATTGGCATTATGTACCACATCATTGGCAGCATAATTGGTTTGGTACAAAGCATCCCAGTTTATCTGGCGCTTGTTTACATTACTCATTAATTCCTGTCTTACTTGCTCAGCGTACACAGGGTCAAGCTGGTAGCTTGGTAAATAGCGGTAGTAATCTGGTCTTGGGTCGGCAGCGTTGTACCAGTCAAGGCCGGTAGTGCTTCTCTTACCCATTGTAACAGATGCGGCTGTTACCAGCGTGGTTTTGTCAGATACTTTCCAATCGTGTGTTAAAATACCAATTGGCTGAAAAGATTTGGCAACACTTGCATTTCTTTTTTTACCATTCTGGTATCCCCAATAAGGATTGTAAAAATTATCATCGGCCAGTTTAAGCATTTCGGATACCGATGAACCCTGGCGGCCATTTTCTGTTGGCGTACCAAAAGCAACAAATGATAACAGGTGGCGGTCGTTAAAACGTTTATCAACTCCTACATAAAAACTCCAGCCATCATAATAAGTACCATCTGCATAACCTTCTTCGGCCCAGCGGCGTGAGGCAGAAAAACTGAAAGCCCAGCCTTTGCTGTTTAAACCGGTTGAATGGGTAACCATGATACGGTTATTGTAATTGCGGTTTGATGCTGCGTAGTTGATACTTGTTTGTTTACGCTGATGCGATGCACGGGTATCAAAACTTGTAAGCCCGCCCAGATCGCCAAAACCAAAAGTGGTTGATTTTAAACCTGAGGTAGATTCCCGGTTACGCAGCACATCATTTAAACCACCCCATTGGCCAAAAGGTGTAAAACCATTATCCAGGTTTTCCATGGGAGCACCATTAATGTAGGTGTTAAACTGATCGGCATCGTACCCTCTTATTCTAAAACGTACGGCACCAAATTTAAAAGTGGCCGCATTTAAAAAAGGATCTCTGCCGGCAGATAGCTGCGATGAAATATTCTGAGCACTTCCATCCTGCCCGTCATTTTCATCCAACGAAATTACGGGTATGTTATCTACTGCATTTTCGGTGAGTGTTTCGATGATTGATGTGTCGGGAATTGCCGGAGTTTGTTTTGGTGGTTCTACCTGTGCAAATGCCGGGGATAAAAAAACACCCGAAAGCAAAGCCACAAGCAAGCTGAGTTTAATTTTAATCATCATAAATATTTTGTTAAAAAAGTCAGCAAATGTAGGCTTTTAATGCAGTTTTGAGTGCAATTTTTAATCATTAACATATTAGTCATATTGAAATTCTTGCAATGTTGTACATATCTATACCTTTGGCAATCTTTAAAAAAATGTATGAACAAAATTTTTATAATTATCCTTTTTGCAGTCTTTTCGTTATCAACCGCTTACGCTCAAAAAGAAAATTTTAAACCATCACTGATTGGTTTTTATAATTTGGAGAATTTTTACGATACGGTTGATAACACAAAAATAAATGACGAAGAATTTTTACCCACAGGCGAAAGACATTACAATACCCGTATTTTTTTAGATAAAGTGGGCAGATTATCTACCGTAATATCAAGAATGGGTACCGAAATTAATCCGGATGGTTTAGCAATATTAGGCGTTGCCGAAGTAGAAAACGATACCGTACTGAAAGCCCTGGTTGCTCACCCGAATATTAAAAGCAGGAATCTGAAATTTGTACATTACGATTCGCCTGATGCAAGGGGTGTTGATGTGGCAATGCTTTATAACCCAAAATATTTTAAACCGCTTTACAGTGAGCCACTTTTTGTGCAACTGCCCGGTGGTTCAAAAGAATCATTTTTTACCCGTGATATATTGTATGTAAAAGGGTTGATGGATGGAGACACCATTCATGTTTTTGTAAACCACTGGCCATCACGGCTTGGTGGCGAAGAACGTTCTGCCCCCGCAAGAGCCGCTGCAGCGCAGGTTGCAAAAACGGTTATTGATTCTTTGATGGCTGTTAACCCCTTAGCAAAGGTTGTATTAATGGGCGATTTGAATGATGACCCTACCAGCCCAAGTGTTGCCAAAGTGCTTAAAGCAAAAGGAAAAGTAAAAGATGTAAAAGATAAAGGCCTCTTTAACCCCTGGGTAGATTTTTATAAAAATGGAATAGGCACTTTGGCTTACCAGGATGCCTGGGGATTATTTGACCAGATAATTATATCGAAAGGCTGGTTAGATAAAGCACAAACAGGTTATCATTTTAACCGGGCGGTAATTTATAATCAGGAGTTTTTAGTGCAGCAGACCGGCAAATTTAAAGGTTACGGAAAAAGAACCTGGGATGGTATGACTTATAATTACGGTTATAGTGATCATTTTCCAGTGTATGTAATGATGCTGAAAAAAGTGAATTGATAATCGGTGAGTCACCCCCAAAAGGGTGGCTCACCGAGTTTAAAAAGTGTGTGTTTTTAAATGTGATGTGCAAAGCCCATAAGATTGGCACAGCATTAGTAGAAAAGCATAGTAAGAAACAGGGTGAGCCACCCTTACTGGGGTGACTCTCCCTCGCAAAAAAATTGAATTAATTTATAATATACGCTACTTCGTGTTCAAGCAAAATCAACAGCGTTTATTAGTAAATATTTTATAACAAGATCCATGTTGTAATTTAATTACCATGTTTTAAGCATCTTAAAACATGTTGTGTTATTTGCAATAAACAAACTATCCTTTTTTTTGAAAACTATTTGATGATCAGATTAGTTCAAGCATTAACACTCGGGCTGTTTTTTAATACAGCATTTGCACAAACGCCGGTACCAATGGCATATCAGCCATCGCTTACCTATACCGAAAGCTTTAGCGATATTGCCAACTGGACAAACAATTTTGCATCTGGCACAGGTGCAAACAGGTTTGCTGCTGTTGGGGTTAATGCAACAGGCGTAATTCCATCAGCCACCAGAATTACAGCAACTACTGCCACGTTTCAGGTGCCACCATCAAGTGCCGGTGGGTTACATAGGGGAACCGACCAGCTTACACCAACAGCATCCATAGTTTTATTATCTGCCGGCACAACCGATAACACATCATCCGCAGCATTTGATTTGCTGCTTGATTTTACCGGCGTTGATGCAGGTACATTAAGCTTTGACTGGGCAACCGTATTTAATGCCACCGGCAACCGTAACGGATCTTTAAAAGTGTATGCTACAACCGATGGAGTAACCTACACCAATGTTACCGCAGCCTTTGTAAATAATTTTACAAATAATGTGGTGGCTTCTGGTAGTATCAGCAATGTTGCTTTGCCTGTAGCTTTTAATAACAGTGCAACTGCCCGGCTTCGTTTTTATTATCACAATGGTACAGGTGGTACCACAGGCTCACGCCCCAAATTAAGTATAGATAATATTACTGTAACTGCTGTTGCAAACACTCCCTGTGTAACACCTACTGCACAACCAGGCGGTTTGGTTTTTGGTACCATTACAAGTACCAGCATTGATGGAAGTTTTACTGCAGCAAGCCCGGCACCAAATAATTATTTAGTAATTGCAAGCAACAACAACAGCCTTACTTCTTTACCGGTTGATGGCATTAATTATAATTTGGGCGATAATGTGGGCGATGGTTTTGTGGTTGCAAATAGCAATGCGCTGAGTTTTTCTGCAACTGGTTTATCCGCATCAACTACTTATTATTTTTACATTTTTTCGGTAAACAATATTTGTTTGGGGGGCACAAAATATTTAACCAGCAATCCGCTGTTGGGTAATGCAACTACGGTTGCAGGCTTGCCTGCATGTACCACACCGGCAGCACAACCAACTGCATTAAATTTCGGCACCACCACTTCAAACTCAATACAGGGTTCGTTTACAGCCGCTGCGGCAACAGATGGGTATTTGGTTTTAAGAAGCACCTCATCTTCATTAACCAACAACCCAGTTAACGGTACAACGTATGCCGCAGGCAATATACTTGGTAATGCAACGGTCGTTCAGCAAAACAATCTTACTAATTTTACGGCAACAGGTTTATCACCCATCACCCTTTATTATTTTTACATTTTTAGTTATAACAGTTTAAGCTGTAGCAACGGCCCGGCTTATAATATTACATTACCGCTAAGCAGTTCGCACACAACGGCCAATTTATCGCCTTGTGCAATACCTGCGGCACAGCCAACAAATATTTCATTTACTGCATCGGGCAATGCCATTGCAGGTGCCTTTAATGCAGGCAGCGGAAGCGATGGATATTTGGTTGTAAGAAGCACTAGTCCTACACTATCTGCAACGCCTGTAAACAATACCGATTATAATTTAGGAGATGCAATTGGTGGCGGATTTGTAATATCCAACAGCGCCACAAAAAGTTTTTTAACAACAGGCCTTGCAGCAAGCACCACTTATTATTTTTATGTTTTTGCATTTAATAAAGTATGCAGTGGCGGCACAAAATATTTAGCAGTAAACCCGCTGGAGGGAAATGTTGCAACTACAAATGCGCCTGCAAACAATTATTATTTTGGCAACCTGCATGCCCACTCCGATTATTCGGATGGTAACCAGGATAACCCGGGCTTTACCCCTTTTGATGATTACACGTATGCCATGGCATCGCAGTGCATGGATTACTTGGGGATATCTGAGCACAACCATTTTACATCAAACAATAATCCGGGTAACAGGCTCAGCACTTATGGTTTGGGTATAACACAGGCTGTAAATTTCACCACTGCCAATCCCGGTTTTATTGCATTGTATGGTATGGAGTGGGGCGTTATTAGCAATGGTGGCCACGTGTTGGTGTATGGCAATGGTATGGATAATTTATGGGGCTGGGAAACCGGCAGCGGTACCTGGGGCGGCAGCAGTAACTACAATCAGTTTGTAGCAAAATCTGATTACACAAGTGGAACGGGTTTATTTGAAACTGTAAATAATAACAGCGCTACCAACACTTTTGCTTCGCTGGCGCATCCAAACGATAATGATTATGGTAACTTATCAAATGTTGCATACAACGCAACTTTTGATGCTGCCATCAGTGCAACAGCAGTTGAAAACGGACCATCAACATCAACCAATACCACGTACAGTAATCCCGGCTCTTCGTTGAATTATTTGTGGTACTATCAAAAATTATTATCAAAGGGTTATCATCTTGCACCAACAATAGATCATGATAATCACAACACCACATTTGGCAGAACAACCTATTCCCGTTCGGCGGTAGTGGCACCCACTTTATCAAAAACAAATATCATCAGCGGCTTTCGCAACATGCATGTTTATGCCACGCAGGATTGCGATACCAAAGTTGATTTTACATTGAACACAAAGATAATGGGCAGCAGCCTGGTTGCAGCCGGTGCACCGGTTATTGCAGTTACGCTTACAGATGTTTCTACTTCCACCGCAGGTGCTTTAATAAAAGTAATGTTTGGTTTGCCGGGCAGCAATATTATTGCAACAGAAATATATTCGGCTACCGGCAGTAGTTTGGTTTATGTTGATGATAATTTAGCAAACCTGGCTACCGGTTATTATTATATTGATGTTACCAACGGCAGCAGCCGGATGGTTACTGCACCGGTTTGGTACACCCGTGCCGACCTGGGCGCATTGCCTGTTACCTTCAGCTCGTTCACCGCACAAAAACAAAATAAAATTGTAAAACTTACCTGGAGCACCGAGCAGGAACAGAACAGCAGTCATTTTATTATTGAAAGATCGGCCGATGGCAGCAACTGGCAAAGCCTTGCCAGCATTGCAGCAGCGGGCAACAGCAATAATCATTTAGAGTATATTGCATACGATAATTTACCATTAAACGGCAGCAGTTATTACCGCATTAAGCAAGTTGATAAAGATAGCAGGTTGCAGCTATCGGTTGTAAGGCCCGTTAATTTTGATGCAGCTTATTCAATAATGGTGGCACCAAACCCGGCAAAAAATTTTATTGTTGTAACGATGGATAGAATAAATAATGCCGGTTCAACCATTCAATTATTTAATGCTGCCGGCAATTTAATTTTTACACAGAAAACAAATCTTTCTAAAATAAACATCAATACTTCTTCATTTGCAAGAGGATTGTATTTTATTAAGATCAGCAATGCGGGTGAAGTTGCTGTGCAAAAGGTTTTGTTGCAGTAAAGAGAAGGGCATATAAAAAGTTTTAGCCAGAAGTACTCATGCACAGCATTCTGCAAATAAAAAGTTTAAGTTCTTTGGAAAAGACAAGGACACTCTTTTTTTTCAGCTGCGCTGAAAAACTTTTAGCCACAAAGGCTCTAAGGCACAAAGAAAAACGGCAAGCCGTTTTGGTGGTGCATAATATTTTAGAGGATAAATCTTTTAATTCCATCCTTTATT
>JAYURR010000122.1:0-12712 GCA_043756605.1 Chitinophagaceae bacterium | reverse complement strand
TGCGGTGAGCCGGTAATAACCATTATGCCCCGGCTGTATTCTGTTTTCCCGGTTATTAAAATACACTTTAACCGGTAATAATTTTCGCCCTGCGCTGGCTTTTTGTCTTCAAAATAAAAAGATGTTATGCCTTTATTTTGATCTACCGGCTGTAAGCCAATATCGCTCCAGGAAACATTATCCTGGCTGCGCTGAATAATTAATGTTTTTAAACCGGGTGATTTATTTTGCCCTCTTATAATAACTGCATTTTTACGGCTGTTGAAAACTGCCGTAAAATCAGGATCGGCATTTAAGCTAAAACTATTGAGTTGTATGCATACCAGTAGAAGGACTTGAAGGATCTTAAACATTGGATTTTGAAATATGTGGTAAAGTAAAATCAAAACCAGTCAGCAGGCTCCCATAAAACAGTTAAAACTTATTTGATTTTTATTAAATCGTTGTTAACGGTTTTTAAAAATGTGGTTTTCTACAGGCGGTAATTAATTACCTTTGCCTGCAAACCTGCCTGCGGTAAGCAGGTAATTTTTCTACCCGTCCGAACGGCATTCAGCCGGGCGGGCCTTAAAAATATTTACATGAAAATAACTGTAGTAGGAGCCGGAGCCGTAGGTGCTACCTGTGCCGACAATATTGCCCGTAAAGAACTTTGTAACGAACTGGTGATACTGGATATTAAAGAAGGCGTTGCCGAAGGTAAAGCCATGGATCTGATGCAAACCGCTACCCTGCTGGGTTTTGATACCCGTATTACCGGCAGCACCAACGACTATGCAAAAACTGCCGGTACCGATGTGGCTGTTATTACATCGGGCATACCCCGTAAACCCGGCATGACCAGAGAAGAACTGATTGGCATTAATGCAAGTATTGTAAAATCGGTTACAGAAAATATTTTAAAACACTCGCCCGATGCCATCATTATTGTTATCAGCAACCCGATGGATACGATGACTTATCTGGCACTAAAATCGAGCGGCTTACCTAAAAACAGAATTATTGGAATGGGCGGTATTTTAGACAGCAGCCGCTTTAAATATTATCTCTCAACCGCTATGGGCTGCCCCGCAACTGATTTGCAGGCTGTGGTTGTTGGCGGACATGGAGATACTACCATGATACCTTTGGCAAGATTGGCTACTTACCAGGGAACACCCGTTAGCAATTATTTAGATGCCGAAACTTTGAAAAAAGTAGTGGCTGATACCATGGTTGGCGGTGCTACACTTACCGGCCTGTTGGGCACAAGTGCCTGGTATGCGCCGGGTGCTGCAGGTGCGGCTTTGGTAGAAGCCATTGTAAGAGATGAGAAAAAATTATTCCCTTGCTGTGTTTATTTAGAAGGCGAATATGGCCAAAATGATATCTGCATTGGTGTACCGGTAGTAATTGGAAGAACCGGTATTGAAAAGATTGTTGATTACAAATTGAATGAGGAAGAACAAGCAGCCTTTAATAAAAGCGCCGATGCTGTGCGAAGTATGAATGCCGCATTGGAAAATCTTTAAAAATCTCTTAAAAGCCCCGCAAAACGGGGCTTTTTTTATGGCGTATATTTAAAATTATCGCACAGCTAAATCTAACTTTAAAATAAAACAAGTTCAAATTTCTAACTCCAAAGCTCCCTTGGAGTTCCTTGCAAAGGAACGAGCGCAGCTCTTGGGGGTGAGGTCAAACAGATACATTTTATGTCCGGATGTAAAATTTAAAACATAAATGTTACCTTGGAAGCAGTGAAACAAAACTGCAAAATATTTTTACTCTGTGTTGCCTGCATTTTTTCTTTTCAAATATCAAATGCACAATTGCAAATAACTGCCGAAAGCAATGCGCAGGCATTGGTGCAAAAGCTGCTTGGGGCAGGAGTTACAGTTAGTAATATTTCTTTAACTAGTTCTCCATTAGCCACTGGAATTTTTCATAATATTTCAGGTACTCAAATTGGATTGGATAGCGGAATTGTATTAACAAATGGAAGGGCGTTTACCAATCCTTTTAATCCGCTTGAAAGAGGAATGGATGTAGACGGTATTACCATTGCATATGATTTTGATCCAATTGGTTCTATGGATTCAAGCGGTAGCGAAGCTTTTGCAAATACAGATCTGGTTCTTCCTGGAGATGCTGACCTGCAAGCTATCGTAGGACTTTCAACTTTTGATGCAACCGTGCTTAAATTTGATTTTGTGCCTTTGGGCGACAGTATAAAATTCCGATACGTTTTTAGTTCTGAAGAATATCCTGATTATCCCTGCACTGGTGTAAATGATGCATTTGCATTTTTTATTCAGAAAGTTGGGGTTCCGGGATTAACAAATATTGCACTTGTACCTGGTACTAATGCTCCGGTAACTATTGATACCATTAACTACAATCCTGGCTGTGGGGCCTATCCTCAATTTTATGTAACAAACAGAACCAACAAAAACTTTACACATAACGCCCACACAACAGTTTTTACAGCAACCGCAAAAGTAATACCATGCGAAATGTACACACTTAAATTAGTTATTGCAGATGTTGGTGATCACATTTACGATTCAGGCGTTTTCCTCGAAGCCGGCAGCCTTTCCTCCAATGCCATCAGCATTCAAAATATTACACAGGTAGATCCGCAGAATAATTTTTATTTAGTGGAAGGATGCAGTGCAGGTTCATTTAAAATAAAAAGGCCCAACGTAGAAACCAGCCCGCTTACGGTATCACTCTCTTATGCAGGCACGGCCACCAATGGTGTAGATATGCAGTTGCTGCCCACAACAGTAACCATACCGGCCAACCAAACCGAAGTGGTGGTTAATGTAGTACCCATCATTGATAACGTGCCGGAAGGAATTGAACTGATAAAAATTTATGCACTGGCAGGCGGCGGCTGCAGTGCCAATACGCCAACCGACAGCACCATTATACAGATACGTGATTATGATACACTGGGCATTGTGCCTGATACTGCAAAAATCTGTAAAAATACATCGGTACAATTAACAGCCACGGCAGGCAGTTTTTCTTTTTACCAATGGGATGCCAATCCTACATTAAGCAGTCTTACAATCCGCAACCCGATTGCTACTCCGGTAAATGAATTTACCACCTATTACTGCACTTCAACCGAGGGCACCTGCAATGGGCGTGACTCTGCTTTTGTGCAATGGAAAAAACTGGATCTTATTTCCAAAACAGAAATTAATTGTAAAGATGCAACAACCGGCGAGATACAGGTTGATGGCGGAGCTGAGTGGACCGCACCTGTTGAGTTTAGTTTTAACAACGGACTCTGGCAGGCAGGTAATATTTTTTCTAATTTACCGGTTGGTATTTATAAAGTGAAGATAAGAGATGCTACGGGTTGTATAGACAGCCTGGTTATTCCCATCACACAACTGTATCCCGATTTTTTAATAAACGGTATCATTACACAAGCTGCCAGTTGCAGCGGCAATGCCGATGGTACTGCAACCATCAATCTCTCGGGAGGAAAAAATCCTTATCAATATTCGATTGATGGTATTAATTTTTACAACAGCAACTTGTTTAATCTTACGCAAGGCAATTACACCATTACTGTAAAAGACAATAACAATTGTACTGCCACACAAAATATTTTTATCCCCCTAAATAATATTGTAACCCTGGATGCTGGATTAGATAAAACAATTTGCGAAGGAAAACCCCAGCAGTTAAATGCACTATCCAATGCAAACAGTTTTGCCTGGCAGCCCGCTGCAACGCTTGATAACAGTACATTACAAAGTCCCGTTGCCAAGCCATTTAACAGCACAAAATATTATGTAACGGCCACAATAGGTATTTGTAACCGGTTAGATTCTG
This sequence comes from Chitinophagaceae bacterium, assembly GCA_043756605.1. GTDB lineage: Bacteria > Bacteroidota > Bacteroidia > Chitinophagales > Chitinophagaceae > Ferruginibacter. The sequence goes on along the minus strand of JAYURR010000122.1, from coordinate 8,881 downwards.
TAACTGTTTTTGTAAACCCTGCACCCACAGCAAACGCAGGGCCCGATAGTACCCTTTGTTTTGGCAGGAACATACAGCTTAGTGGTTCGGGTGGCGTTTCGTTTTTCTGGTCGCCTGCTTCCTCATTAAATAATAACCGCTTACAAAATCCCACCACCATTAACCTCCCCGGCAACATCACTTACTCGCTGCATGTGGTTGATGCTAATGGTTGCAACTCTTTAAAAAAAGATGATGTTTTAATTACGGTAACACGCCAGGTAATTGTAGATGCCGGCAGAGATACCATTATGGCCATTGGACAGCCATTGCAATTATATGCAACGGATGTAAACCGTGCAGGTTTGGTGCGGTACGAGTGGCAGCCTTACTACGCCTTAAACAATCCGTTAATTGCAAACCCGGTAGCCATTTTAGATAAGGACATTATTTATACCATTGAAGCCCGCAATGCCATTGGCTGCCTGGCAACTGATAAAATAAAAATACAGGTTTATAAAGGGCCCGATATTTATGTACCCAATGCATTTACACCAAACAGAGATTTGAAAAATGATGTTTTAAAAGCAATACCTGTTGGCATAAAAGACTTTCATTACTTTAGAATTTACGACCGATGGGGTTCACTTATTTTTAGCACAACCAATGCTGCCATCGGATGGGATGGCCGGATAAAAGGAACTGAGCAATCTACCAATACGTATGTTTGGATGGCCGAAGGAATTGATTACACAGGCAAAACAGTGCAGCGGAAAGGTTCGGTGATTGTTATCAGGTAAACATCATAGTTAATCCGTTAATTGGTTAATTAGTTAATCCGTAGGGTACTTCAAATATCTTTACACTTTACACAAATTATGGGGGTCTACAAATTAACGGATTAACAAATTAACGGATATACGGATATACGGATTAACGGGTTTTTAATTCACCCCATCAACATTCATCTCTTTATTAATCTTCATCACTAATCCCTGCAAAACTTTACCTGGTCCGGCTTCTGTAAAATGGGTGGCTCCATCAGCAATCATTGCTTCAACGCTTTGAGTCCACCGTACAGCGCCAGTTAACTGCTCTATTAAATTTTGTTTTATAGCGGCAGGATCAGTTACTGCTTTTGCCACTACGTTTTGGTAAACCGGGCAAGATGGCTGGTTAAAATGCGTTGCTTCAATGGCGGCTGCCAACTCTTCTTTTGCAGGCAACATTAATGGGGAGTGAAAGGCACCGCCCACCGGTAAAACCAATGCACGTTTTGCACCGGCAGCTATCATGCGTTGGCAGGCAATTTCAATACCTTTTAAACTACCACTTATAACTAATTGGCCGGGACAATTAAAATTTGCAGCAACCACTACTTCACCAGTTTCCTTCATCAATTCATTACATATTGCTTCTACTTTTGCATCAGGCAAATTTAAAACCGCAGCCATGGTTGATGGCGTAAGCTGGCAGGCACGCTGCATAGCCTGTGCACGTATGGATACAAGCATCAAAGCATTTTCAAAACTCAAAACATTGTTTGCTACCAATGCAGAAAACTCTCCTAATGAATGCCCGGCAACCATATCAGGTTTAGCATCCTGCAAAGTTTTAAATGCAATTACGGAGTGTAAAAAAACCGCAGGCTGTGTTACATTGGTTTGTTTCAGGTCTTCATCTGATCCTGTAAACATAATATCAGAAATGCGAAAACCCAAAATATCATTGGCCTGTTCAAATATTTCTTTCGAAGCATCATTGGAATCGTATAAGTTTTTTCCCATTCCGCTGAATTGAGAACCTTGTCCGGGGAAGATGTAAGCATGTGCCATCTTTAAAAGTTTATTGGTTTACTTGTTTATCTGTTTATTGGTTCTGGAATCAATCCTTCTTTTGTTTCTTTAAATTTTCTTTAAGTACTTTAATGTACCCATTGAGTTTCTTATGTATTATTTCCAACTGGTTAATAAGCATTTCATGCTCTTCCTTATTAAGTAAATTTCTCCTTACACATTTTTGCAACCAGTTTTTTGTTTCTAATATTGATCCTCTGCTGTAAAAGCAAAAGTTAATATTCTCCTTTATAAAATAACGACCATATCCCTCGGCAATATTGGAGGAAATAGAATCTGCCGAGTTCGTCATTTGTTTTCCAACACCAAACTTCGGAAAGTTATCCCATTTTTCTACTATAAACCAAATGGAATCACTAAAACTTTGGGATAAATTATAAACATCGAGTTCCTCGAGTGTATGCATAAAAAAAGTTTATTTGAAGTTAAAAAACTCTAACCACAAATAAACCAATAAACAATTAAACCAATAAACTAATGTAGCTTGGCACTTATCAGCTTCACAAACTCACTCCTCGTTTCATTCTTTTCAAACTCTCCCCAAAAAGCCGATGTGGTAGTTACTGAGTTTTGTTTTTGCACACCTCTCATCATCATACATAAATGCGAAGCCTCAATTACAACAGCAACACCCAGCGGGTTAAGCGTTTCTTTAATCGAGTTTAAAATCTGGTGCGTTAATCTTTCCTGTACCTGCAGGCGGCGGCTGTACACATCTACCACCCTGGCAATTTTACTAAGGCCGGTTATAAATCCGTTGGGAATGTAGGCCACGTGCGCTTTTCCGTAAAAGGGCAACATGTGGTGCTCACACATACTGTACAACTCAATATCTTTTACAATTACCATTTCACTCACATCTTCGTGAAATTTTGCAGAGTTTAAAATGGCATTCGCATCTATACCGTAGCCTTGTGTTAAATACTGCATCGCTTTGGCAACACGCTCTGGTGTTTTTTCCAAACCCTCTCTTGCAGGATCTTCACCCAGTAAACCTAAAGCATTTTTATAATTTTCTATCAGCCCAGCAGTCGTTTGTTCGTCGTACTCTTCAATTTTTTTATAAGCCATTTTTGATTGTAGATTTTAGTTTTTATATAGCCGGATAATCAACAAAATTTCTTTCTGTTTCATACAGGCGTATTTGCATATCAAATTTTAAATCAATTTTATCCCGCAAAATATTATAGATAACAACAGCAATATTTTCTGCAGTTGGATTTAAGTTTTTAAACTCCGCTGTATCCTCATTCAGATTTTTATGGTCAAATCTTTCCAGCACATTTTCCTGAACAATATCGCTGAGTATTTTCATGTCCATCACATAACCGGTCTCAGGGTCGGGCTCGCCGGTTACTTTAATTACCAGCTCATAATTATGGCCGTGAAAATGAGGATTATTGCATTTGCCAAAAACACGTTTATTGGTAGCATCATCCCATGCCGGATTGTTGAGGCGGTGAGCTGCATTAAAATGTTCCTTACGGTAAACGGCTACTTTTTTATTCATGGTATCAGTTATAACAAATAAAGATTAAAATTTGTTCTTAAAATTTATAGTAAATATTGAGAACAAAAAATTGAGGGTTAAAACAGAAGTCTGCTGTTCAAACGCATCAACGTTGAAAGTTAATTTTAATAAAGTTAAGGATTGTTTGGTTGAAACTGAAATCAGTTGCCAAAGTATTCAACAAATATCCTGGGCGTTTCAGATAATTTAAGGCAGTGCAGCTGCACACCTGCCGGCAAATGCGGTGTAAGTTCATTCCAGATACCTATTACCAGGTTTTCAATAGAGCAGATTTTATCTTTCATAAAATCAACATCCATATTTAAGTTTTTATGATCCAGCTTATCAATAACATGCTCTTTTACAATAAGGCTCAGCTTTTTTACATCATAAACAAAACCAGTATCAGCATTTGGCTCGCCTTTTAATGTAACAAATAACTCAAAATTATGCCCATGCCAGTTTTCATTGGCGCATTTGCCAAACACTTCCTCATTTTTCTCCCGGCTCCAGGCAGGGTTAAATAATTTATGAGCGGCGTTAAAATGTTCTATCCTGGTGATGTAAACCATTAAATGTTCAAAATTTCGGCAAAGGTAACTGCTAAATACTGAAATGTGAAGTGTAAATACGAAATTTGTACCATGCAAATATTACTGATAGCTGCAACTCCACAAGAAATTAAGCCATTTACAACTGTAAACAACCAGGTTGATGTGCTGATTACCGGTGTGGGTGTTCCCTCAACCATGTACCATCTGCAAAAGCGCATTCAGCAAATGGATTATGATTGTATTATTCAGGCTGGCATTGCAGGATGTTTTTCAAACGATACTGAGTTAGGAAAAGTAGTATTGGTGCAACAGGATTGTTTTGCTGATTTAGGTATTGAAGAAAATGGAAATTACAACTCAATTTTCAATGTGGGCTTTGCCGATAAAAATGAATTTCCTTTTACTGATGGTTGGTTGGTAAATGCAAATGAAGCATTATTAAAAAGTGGTTTACAAAAAGTAAAAGCCATAACCATAAATAGAGTAAGCGATAGTGAATTACAAAAGCAACAATTCATCAGCACATTTAATGCAGCTATAGAAAGTATGGAGGGCGCAGCTTTGCACTATGTTTGTTTGCAGGAAGCAATTCCTTTTATTCAAATCAGATCAATATCAAACTATGTAGGGGAAAGAGATAAAACAAAATGGAAGATGAAAGATGCGATTGAAAATTTAAATAAAGAGTTGGCAAGACTAATTAACGGATTAACTAATTAACAAATTAACGGATTAACAGATGACTTTAACCTTAGGCTTCTCCCCTTGCCCCAACGATACTTTTATTTTTGATGCATTGGTAAATAATAAAATTGATACCGGTAGTTTAAGCTTTGATGTTGTTTTGGAAGATGTGCAAACGCTGAACGCATGGGCATTACAGGAGAAACTGGATATTACCAAACTAAGTTACGGTGTGTTGCCTTTGGTGCTGGAAAAATATGTTGTGCTGAATAGCGGCAGCGCATTGGGAAGTGGCGTTGGGCCGATGCTAATTCAAAATCCAATATTAAAATTCGAAAATGTTGAAGAACATTTGATTGCTATACCTGGCGAAAACACAACAGCTCATTTACTTTTTTCACTATCTTATCCAAACGCAAAAAATAAAATTTTTATAAGGTATGATGAAATTGAAAATTTTGTTTTAGAAAATAAAGGCCTTGGCGTAATTATACACGAAAACCGTTTTACGTATGCCGATAAGGGTTTACAAAAAATTACCGACCTGGGCGATTACTGGGAAAGAGAAACTGGTAAATCAATCCCGCTGGGTGGCATTGTAATAAAGCGTTCTATCGAAACAAAAATAAAATTACAGGTTGATAAACTAATCCGGGAAAGTATTGAGTATGCTTACAAACATCATTATAAAGAGCTGACGGATTATGTAAAAAAACATTCGCAGGAAATGAGTGACGCTGTGATGCGTAAACATATTGAACTGTACGTAAATGATTATTCTATAAATCTCGGCGATGCTGGCAGAGATGCTGTACAAAAACTGCTATCAGTTTATCAATCCATACATCCGGATTACAAAGAAACGGCCACAGATATTTTTTTAAAAGCTGAATTTTAGAAATCTTTTTTATCTAGTCCTTTTTTATAAACTTCCAGGCATCGCTTACGGGCAAATTCGTGGTCAACAATGGGTTGAGGGTAGCTTAGTTCATTCAATTCGGGCACCCATTTATTAATATATTTTAGTTCCGGATCAAATTTTTTTGTTTGCAGATAAGGATTAAAAATTCTAAAATACGGTGCAGCATCGCAACCGCTGCCAGCGGCCCACTGCCAGCCGCCGTTGTTTGCAGCCAAATCAAAATCAAGTAATTTTTCTGCAAAATATGCTTCGCCCCACCGCCAGTCAATCAATAAATGTTTGGTTAAAAAAGATGCTACAATCATACGCACCCGGTTGTGCATAAAACCGGTTGCGTTCAGCTCCCGCATGCCGGCATCTACAATTGGGTAGCCCGTTTGGCCATTGCACCATTTATCAAATTCGGCTTCATCATTGCGCCATTCAATAAAATCGTAAGCGGGTTTAAAAGCTTTGCTATGGCCCACGTGAGGGAAATGCCACAATATCATGTGGTAAAAATCACGCCAAATCAGTTCATTTAAAAATGTTTCGCTTAAGCCGCTGCAATGCTGTGCAAGCTTACGTATGCTGATGGTACCAAACCGAAGATGAACACCCAGTTTTGATGTACCAGCAACAGATGGAAAATTTCTTTGCTGCTGATATTTTACAAGCAATTCCTTTTTTAATGTTTTAGATGGAAAGGATGCTTGAGTTTCTGTAAAACCCATTGCTATTAATGCAGGAATTTTCTTTACAGCCTGTTGCAGAAAATTATTAAAATATTTTTCGGTTGGGTATGCTTTAAAATGAAAATCCTTCAGCACGGTTTTCCATTTGCGGCTGTAAGGGGTAAAGATAGTGTAGGGTTTTCCATCATCTTTAAGCACTTCATCTGTTTCAAGAATTACCTGGTCTTTAAAAGTATGCAGCGATGCGCCTTTTGTTTTTAAAAAAGCGGCTATGGCATCATCCCTTTCTTTTGCATAAGGCTCATAATCGTGATTGGTAAATACATTTTCAATTTTATAAATGGAAGTAAGTTTTTTAAAAGCTTCATCAGGTGTTGCATAAAAAACATCAAGCGATGAGCCGAGTGTTATCAGCTCCGCCTGCATCTCCTGCAAGGCAGCATGTATAAAGGCAACTCTTTTATCTGATTTGTTTTCTAATTTATCAAGTATGTTTTTATCAAAAATAAAAATAGGCAATACCGGCCCATCGCTTTTGAGTGCGTGATAAAGTGCTGCGTTATCTTTTAAACGTAAATCACGCCGGAACCAGAATATATTAACTGTTTGCAATGGTAAGATTTCTTAAATGATTATTTTAAGGCTACAACAATCACACTATGATTTTGTTGAAAACACATCAGCATAAATTTTTTGAGTCAACTTGCAATCATATTTTTTATCGCCAATATTGCCAACCCATCTTATATTGTAAATTGAGTTTGATAAAAATACTTCATCAGCATTTTGCAGGTCGTCAGTTGTAAGTTTGCCTTCAATAACTTTATAACCAGCCCCATTTAATACCTGGATGATATGGCGACGCATAACGCCGCCAATACAGGCTTCGGATAGGGCGGGCGTGTAAACCACATCCTCTTTAATTAAAAAAATATTGGCAATGGTAGTATCGCAAAGCCGGCCATCGGTGTTTAGCAAAATAGCATCGTTCCACTTTTCTTTTTTAGCATGCATGGCCGCCATCACATAAGGCAAAAAATTATTGTGCTTCAGGTTACTGAGTATATCAGCACTCTTTTTTACAGCGCTGTAAATACCCAATACCAATCCATTGCTGTTCCAGTTGCCGGTTTCATCGCCCAAAGGCCAGCTTTGCAGCAGGTAATTGGGTTTGTGGTCAATCTCATCGTACAATCCTCCATCGCCCCTAAAAATTGTGAGGCGTATTCTTGCTTTTTTAACATGCCCGTTTTTTTGTAATAGCCCTTCAAACTCATTCTGCAAATTATCGGGCGTAAAATGTTTGGGAATATTAAATTGCAATACCTGCATCCCGTTCCATAGCCTGGCCAGGTGTTCATCTAAAAACTCCGGCTGGCCGTTAATGCTTTTAATGGTTTCAAAAAGCCCGTCGCCAAACCTTAACCCACGGCTGCTTACAGATAGTAAGGCCGTTTCATCTTTGTAAAATTTGCCGTTATAAATAAAATAATTCATCATCAAATATACTAACAGGTAGTTTATGTTTGCCAATAAAACAATACCCCCCGATTTACCGGAGGGTATATTTTCTTTACAGTTACAGAAAGGGGTAATTACTAAGTGTTTTATTAAAATTCTTCTTTTAAAATATTATTTTTTACGGCATACATAATAAGGCCTGCCGTACTTTTAGCGCCGGTTTTTACTTTCAGTTTATCACGTATGGCTTCCACGGTACGTGGGCTAAGGTCAACTATATCGGCAATTTCCTTGGTACTTTTTTCCTCACACATCAGCCTTAATATCAGCATTTCCTTTTCGTTCAGGTTAGCTTCCTGCTGCATCATGCGTTGCGGGGTAATATCGTTGCGCTGTTTAAGGTTTGTAAGCAAAGCCTTATTTGTAAGAGAATTAAAATAATACTCCTGGTCAAAGCAGGTTTTAATGGCTTCGTAAATAATTTCGCTGTCGCTGGTTTTGGTAAGGTAGCTGTTGGCACCAATTTCCATCAGTTTGGTAATCATGCTGTGGTCGTCCATCATGGTAAGCATAATTATCCGCACTTTTGGGTACAGTTTTTTAATCTCAGGCAGTGTAGCAATACCATCCATTATCGGCATCTGAATATCGAGCAGAATTACATCTACCGGTATCATTTTCAGCATATTAAGCAGGTGCATGCCGTTGTCGGCTTCGGCCACCACTTTCACATCTTTTTTTGTACTTAGGGCTGTTTTAACACCGGCACGATAAAGTACATGGTCATCAGCAATTATTACTTTTATGGGTTCATTCATACTTTCATTCGTCATCATAAAATGGGTTTTAGGATATCTACGGATTTGTTTTAACAATTATATAACGCCGAATGCAAGTTCTAATTATATCCAAAAAAATAAAGCGTGTTAATACCCTTTGTAAAGGATAGGGTTTTTACGCAAATACCGGGGGAAATAAACGTTTTACGAATGGTGATTTTGGGAGATGTTTTGTTAAATATGGTGGTATGTTGATTTACATAATAAAATTAGTGGCGTGATTAAAAATTAAATTGGTTATAATAAAATTGTTTTACAAGAGATTTAGAGTGCGAAAGATAAAATTGCATTGCAATTATAAGGTTTGTCCTCTCCTGAAAAAACTTGACACATTTTGAACAAACGAAAATTCAAAATGAGTAAAGCAACATCACCAGAAAATTACACTATCCTGGTATCCAA
>JAYURR010000121.1:0-4329 GCA_043756605.1 Chitinophagaceae bacterium | reverse complement strand
CAAAAAGCATCAGCAACCGTATACCTGTTGAAAATTTTATTGTAAGCGGAAACTAAGCTTTTCAATTCCCGTTCAGTTCTCAAAAATACCCGTTCGGTATCAGCTTTTACCGGTTCGGTTTCACCTTAAGTATAAATACTAATAACAACGCTATCTTTATGGGTATTTTACAGTTAGCAAAAAACATATCAAAATTTCATTTTTTACACAATTACCGGCGATCTGTTTTACAGTTGTTTTTTAAAACAAGCTAAGTAATACACCTTAATGAATCTAAAGCATTTTATACTTTTTTTTACACTCATATTGTTTTCATCTTTTGTTAGTGCGCCTAACTTACCATTTACTGCCAAAACTGGCACCATTACTTTTACATCAGATGCGCCTTTGGAGTTGATAAAGGCCAACAGCAATCAGTTAAAGGGTTCATTAAATGCAGAAACCCGGCTGTTTTCTTTTGCAATAAATATCAAAACTTTTAAAGGTTTTAAAGTGGCTACGCAGAAAAAGCACTTCAACGAAAATTATCTCGAAAGCGATAAATATCCACAAGCCACATTTGAAGGAAAAATAATTGAAAATATTGACCTCCGTAGAGACGGATTATACAATGTGAGGGCAAAGGGCAACCTGTATATTCATGGTGTTGTGCAGGAGCGTATCATCAAATGTAACCTTACTATCAAAAACGGTTTGGTTAGCGTTAAATCAAACTTTATTGTTTTACTTGCCGATCATAATATAGCCATACCAAAAATACTGGATCAAAAACTTGCTTCGGATATTAAAGTAGAAGTGATGGCAGATCTGATAGAAAAATAACCAAATAAGTTGTTACGCTGATGAGAAGCATTATAACCATATTTATCTTATGTGTTCTGATACAGGGCATTGGCGCCCAGGATCTGGGTTTCAAATCATACAACCTTACAGAAAATAATCACCCGGTTAAAATAAACACCGTTTACAAAACCCACGAGGGATATATTTTTGCAGGCACTACCGATGGGCTTTACGCATTTGATGGTATCAGCTTTAAAAAAATAAATTTTTTAAAGCCGGCAACAAAAGATACTGTTACAGCCATTTTTGAAGACAACAACCGCCAGATTTGGATTGGTTATAAAAGCGGACGTATTGCAAAAAAGATAAATTCTAAGCTGGAGTATTTTGAACCTGCAGAGGGAAGCCCGGGTGTTGCCATCACTTCATTTTTACAGGATAAAGAAAACAATATATGGATTGCCACCAATGGAGAAGGCATTTATCATTTTAAAAATAACCAGCTTTATTTAATTGATGCAGCCAATGGCATGAGCGACCTGCATATACATGCATTGGTTGAGGCCGCCAATGGCGATGTACTGGCGGCAACGGATGCTGGTATAAATATTTGTAAAAACGTAAATGGCAAAATAAAAGTAACCGTAATTGGTCCCACCGAAGGCCTGCCGGATTATTATGTAACAGCCATGATTGCGGCAGAAAAAAATACCTTTTGGGTGGGTTTGCAGGAAGGTGGCTATTGCCTGTACAACAACAACAACGGCAAAATTACCGTACCAGCCGCAAACTCGGTTTGGAAGTATGGACAGGTAAATGCTTTACTGGTTTCTCAAAAAAAATTATGGATAGCCACTGAAGAAAATGGCATGTTGTGGAAAGATGCATACAATAAGCCGGTACAGATATATAGCAAAAAATCAGATTTTGGAAATAAAGTATCAGGCCTGTTGCAGGATGATGAAGGAAATATATGGTGTAATACGGCTACCGGAATTACTAAAACAGCAGGCATTCAATTGCAGTTATTGTCTATTTACGACAAAGAGGCTTTCAATAGCATTCATGCCATGCTTTGCGATTATGAGAATAATTATTGGACAACTTCGGCAAATAATCTTATTAAATACACATTAAACAATGGCATCTACACAAAAAAAGAATATCGCTTTGCAGAACTAAACAGCAAAACAGATATTACCTGCCTGTACCAGGATAGTCATAATCTGATATGGATAGGAACGATGGGGAAAGGTGTTTTACTATTTGATCCGCAAACAGGTAAGCATCGCACCCTCACTGAAAACCCTATACTTAAAAACGCCAGTATTTTATCCATAACCGGCAACCGTAAAACCGTGTGTGTTGGCGGGTTTGAAGGCGTGGCTGCCATTTTTGATATTGATGCAAAAAACAGCAGCTTGGCCGTTCCTTACAAATACAGCAACTACAATAACAACGAAAATATCGCTACCAATTATATCTATTGCATGTATAAGGATAACCGCGGCCGCACATGGTTTGCCATGGGCGAAAAAGGTTTAAATGTTTTGGAAAACGGCCGTTTTACACACTATGGAAAAGAAAACGGTTTACTGGATGATCGCATATTTTCTATAACAGAAGACAAGCAGGGAAATATATGGTTTAACACAAAAAGTGCCGGTATTTATTGTTTTAACGGAAAAACATTTAAAAATTATTCAACGGCCAATGGCTTAAGCGACCTTGAAATTGTTTCGCTAAAAACCGGGCCATGGGGCAATATTATTGTGGTAACCAAAAAAGGGATAGACATACTGGATGTAAAAACCGGAACCTTTTCTTACCTTAATAACATGCAGGGCATTGCAGATGTTAATTTATATGCTGGTGCTGTTACGCAGGATACTGCAGGTAATATTGCTTTTAGCACATCCAATGGTATTGTAATTTTTAGCCCTGGCCAAAATACGGCTCAGCAGCCAAAAACCATTATCGAAAACGTACAGTTATTTTTAACCGATGTAGATAAAGACAAGCCGGGCGATTATAACAGCGATCAAAATACATTTCAGTTTTACTTTACAGCGCTGTATTACACCAATCCGGATGATATTTATTATCAATATAAACTGGAAGATCTTGATACAGGTTGGATATCTACCAGGGACAGAAACGTTTCTTTTCTGCGTTTGCAACCAGGTAAATACCGGTTTCATGTAAGATCATCGCTGAGTGAAAATTTTGAAAATGCAAGTCAGGTTACCTATGATTTTGTTATCGCAAAACCGCTCTGGAAAAGAGTTTGGTTTATAGCGCTGATAATTTTGCTTATTGCAGCCTTGCTTTTCTGGTACATAAAAAGCAGGGAGCAAAATTTAAAAAAATTACAAAAGCTGGAGCAGGAAAAAATACAGTTTCAGTTTCAGGTGTTGCGTAACCAGGTTAATCCGCATTTTTTATTTAACAGCTTTAACACACTTATTTCTTTTATTGAAGAAGACCCAACGATGGCTGTTGACTATGTAGAAAACCTTTCCTCTTTTTTCAGAAATATTGTAAACTACCGCGATCAGGATTTGATAAGCCTGCAGGAAGAGACCGGTATTTTACAAACCTATTTTTACCTGCAGCAAAAAAGGTACGGCAACAATTTAAGTTTAAACATCTCGGTTACAGAAGAGCAAAAAAAACTTATTTTTATACCACCACTCACGCTGCAACTTTTAATAGAAAATGCTATTAAGCACAATGCGGTATCAAAAGAAACGCCGCTGAAGATTAATATTTATATAGAAAATGACAAGCTGATAATTAAAAACAACATCAACCCAAAAATTACCAGGGAGCCCGGCACCGGTACCGGTTTACAAAATATTGTAAAACGATACAATTTATTGAGTAGTGAAAACGTTTCTGTACAGAATGATGAAATTAATTTTACAGTAATTTTACCCGTTTTAAATAAAACCGATTAATGACCATACTTATAATAGAAGATGAAGAACCGGCTTTCAGGCGTTTACAAAAAATGCTGAAGGAGATTGAACCCGGCCATACACTCCTTAACCAGATTGTGAGCGTATCATCTGCCGTTAAATGGTTTAAAGAAAATGCTGCTCCCGATTTAATCATTTCTGATATCCAGTTATCAGATGGAGTGAGTTTTGAAATTTTTAAACAGGTAGATATTAAATGTCCGGTTATTTTTACAACCGCTTACGATCAGTATGCCATTGAAGCCTTTAAAGTTAACAGCATAGATTACTTATTAAAGCCCGTTAAAAAAGAAGAACTTGAAAAAGCAGTAACAAAATTTAAGACGCTCACACCTGCAACAGCAGCCACACCAGCTATCGACATTAATAAACTGCTGCAATCGCTGCAGCCATCCACCGGCACAGATTATAAAAAGCGTTTTGTAGTGCGCTATGGCGAGCATATAAAAACAATTGACATTGAAGAAGTGGTTTATTTTTATACAGAAGATAAGGCCACATTTTTATGCACCAAAGATGCCCGACGCTTTGTGATAGACTTTAACCTGGATACACTCGATTCCAT
>JAYURR010000120.1:0-102231 GCA_043756605.1 Chitinophagaceae bacterium | reverse complement strand
GTTGTGCATGTTATTTTAGTGGGTTTAGTCACTAACTAAGACAACTTCACAACATCTTTTAACGCATCAACCGAAAAATTAACTCCGCCAACGGGTTACCTTAATGCGATTATAAATAATTTTAGCAATCAAAACGGCTAATAAATAGAATACGATAGCAAAATATATATCATATTTAATAAGGTGTTCTAAACGAAAATATTTTAGAAGATCGTCAATTGGTCTAAGCAATTCAGAAGGTTCCATTACCTGTATTTATTAATTTAATAAAGGCATTTTTTTGAGGTTTAGACTTGCGAAACAATTATTGACATCGTAAGATTGTTGCAAACCTCCATTTTAAATCAAATATATACTGAATCTACTAATAGTTTATTTAAAACTTCATTTGTTGCAAACCCAACTGGCTTAAGTGTTCCCAACTGGCTTAAGTGTGGCCCCAACTGGCTTAAGTGTGGCACTCCCAACTGGCTTAAGTGTTTGGCGCAGGTGTTCGCCCCAACTGGCTTAAGTGTTTGGCGCAGGTGTTCCCCCAACTGGCTTAAGTGTTGGGCCCCCAACTGGCTTAAGTGTTTGGCGCAGGTGTTCCCCCCCGATGATTAAATTAAAAAAGAAATCATTCTGGGATCACCTGGGTCTTTTCAGTTTTGCCGGTTTGCAACCGGGTTTGTAAAACCGAAATGTACTAAATTTACGAAAACAATTTTAGGACCATGTCTTCAAAGTATAAAGTTGGCGAAGATGCTATAGCGCACTTTGTAACATTCTCTGTTGTAGGATGGGTTGATGTGTTTAGCAGAGAAAGCTACAAGGAAATATTTGTAGATAGTTTAAAACATTGCCAGGAAAATAAGGGCTTAAAATTACATGCCTGGGTCATTATGACTAATCATGTTCATTTGATTATAAGCAGCGAGAGCAATAAGTTGCAAGACATTGTTTGTGATTTAAAAAAGTACACGAGCAAAAAAATAACAGCAGCTATACAAGAAAATCCAACAGAAAGCAGGAAGGAGTGGATGCTGAACCTTTTTGGCTACGCCGGTAAAAACAACGCTAACAATAAGGACCATCAATTCTGGAAACAAGATTATCATCCCATAGAACTAAACTCAGCCGCTAAATTAAAAGAACGACTTGACTACCTGCATGAAAACCCCGTAAGAAGTGGTTTGGTATGGGAGCCATGGCATTATAAATACAGCAGTGCTATTGACTATTATACTAATGAGCGTGGGTTGTTGAAAATTGAACATCTGGGATACTGAATCCGGATGCAATCCGGCGGAACTGAATAGGCACAACTTGTCCCGCCCCTTGTCGGGAAGTGATCCCACAATCATTTTGGAAAACGATAAAGATTTTCGTTGGGAACACATTGCGCCAGTGGTTTCTGATTTAGCTACAGAATTTACTAACTACCCAAAAACAATAATAAAATAGTAGATTACATTTTAGTATAAATAACTTATCAGGTATGACAAGAATGATTATTCTGTTTCTAATAACTTTTATTTTTTTAAATTCTTCCCATGCACAGGAGCTGTTTAAAAGAGATTCTTATTGTTCTTACAGCGGTAACAATGGTTCTACAGTGGATATTTATACTTTTAACCCTGATGAAGCCGCTAATCGTGCAGTTGACAAGATTTTAAAATATACAGGCTTAAATAAAAATTTCATTATTAAAGCTGCAAATGTAAATAATGCTGAAGCTTCAATTCAGGGGAATACCAGATTTGTTTTATATAGTCAGGAATTTATGATTAGAATAAAACAAATAACCAATACAGATTGGGCAGCTGTTAGTATTATGGCTCACGAAATTGGACACCATTTACAAGGTCACACTCTTTTATCAGGTGGAAGCAGGCCAAGCATTGAACTTGAAGCTGATAAATATTCAGGATTTATACTACAAAAAATGGGAGCCACTTTGGAACAAGCTTTAGCAGCTATGAAAGCAATTCCTAATGAAAATGGCACAGAAACTCACCCTGGCAAGCAGGCCAGATTGGCTGCAATAACAAATGGATGGATTGAAGCAAGAGATTTAACTTCGCCTCCAGAACCAAATAAAAAGCCTAGCTCCACCATAAGTAAACAACCTGAAATAACAATAAATCAACCAATAAACCCCCAGCCAACCGTACCGGTTGTACCAAAGGTATTTTATGTTTCAAGATGTGTTTTTGCAATGGACCAAACAGCTTATTTTGTTACCAATACAAATGATATCGTGGTTATTAATACGTTTGGTCAGGCTGTAATTGCCGGAAAAAAAATACCATCCAATTATCCGGATTTTGCATGGATGTATCAAGCGCCTAATGCAATTTATGGAGTTTCATTTCAGGGGGAAATCTTTGGCTCCCTGCCAAATGGGCAACAGATAAAGGTAGGGTATGTAACCAATCCTAACTAAATAGTGTATTCTTTAACGTAAATATGTTTTAGTTAGCTAAATAAGCGCTTTAGGAATTCTTTTTCATTATTTTTAATTAAAAAAACTGCCCTATGGTCAACGCCAGGATTTGTAAAAGAAACAGCATTTACAGAAATTTAATTTTGTCTTTAACAATGTTAATTTCTCTGCAGGCATCTGCAGCAGAATTTCCGTGGTTTAAAGTAAGGGATTCTTACCAGGGGTTTGTTGAGTTTATTGAAGGTAACCAGACAACACGGAATATTTATATTTTGCCGGTATTGGGTATTGCCGGGACGGCTTTTTATCAGGATAAACCCTGGGGTTTTAGTGCACCTACCAGCAATACCGGACTACAGATAGATGAAAATGGAGATTGCTACCTCAACTTTAAAATTCACACTAATAATGATCACTTACCGGATGATTTTAAACAGGAAGTTATAAACCATATTACAGGAAAAGGATTTAGTATGGCCAAATATAAAAACCTGAGTTCTGCAAATTATTTAATCAATTTTATCAAGCCCCAAAATATCAAGGTGTCTCTTTACATTGAGAATAAGCTATTTGATTCAAAAGTTTACAGCGGGATTTTAGATGGTAATTTTAGAGATAAGTTTTTAGTGTCGTTTAGTAATTTGAATGCTTTACGTTTGGGGAATTTTGAATTAAAAATTGAATATGATTTCCCATATCAAAAATTTTCCTCTCTTTCAATTAATATAAAAGAAGAATTACTAACTAAAGTAAAAATTGATGTGTTTAAGGAACTGATACAGCAATCTTCCTCATCAAGTGGTGGCTTTTTTATCTGGAAATGGAAGCAGCAAACACATCGGGTAATTGAGAAGAATAGAGTAAATTTTGAAGCTTCTAACTCGGACGCATCTGATATAAGTATCGTGTATAGGGACGCAACACCGGAAATGATGGAGCGTATTAGTACAATATTAGGTTTTTACGCTACCACTAAGGCACAACTTATTGAGGCACATAAAGCTGCCTATAATGCAGCTATGAATAATGGCAATACAAATTTAGGAAATCTACATAAAAATTATGCGGAAGCCGTACAGGCTGACGATATTTCAAAATCTATTGATGTATTAAAGGCAGCAGCTGCATTAAGCGAAGGAAACTTGTTTATGTTTCTTGCATCAGGTGTGGCTTTTTCTGATGCTTATTCATCTAGTTACAGTTCTTTTCATGGTATCAAAAAAGTAGATATTAAAACTACGGCAACCGCTGCTTATAATGAGGTAATGATTAACACAGTAACATCTAAATTTCTGGGTACAGGATTTAAGCCTGTAAATTTAAAAGATGCTATTAATGATGCCTACAGGCAAAAAAATGTATCAATATTTAATACCCCTTCTTATCTTCCATTGTATACAACTACCTGGGTTGAGCCATTTTTCCAGGCTGTGATTAATAGTGATTTGAAAACAACAAAATATTTAACTACCTATTTTACGCCAATTGCCCAGGTAAACGCCATTAGGGAAGGTACTTTCAACACGGCACTTCATATAGCTGCTCAAAATGGCAACTATGAACTTGTTGAGCAACTGATCAAATTTGGTGTTAATTTAAAACTTAAAAACCGGTATATCGAAACTGCAAAGGATATTGCAATTGAAAAAGGGTTCACGAATATAGTGTCTCTTTTACAAGCTAAGGAAAATGAGTTGGGTACTGTAGAAGTGGAGTTTAATTTACCGCCAGGTCACTTTTTGGAAGCTATTCATTATTATCCTTTAGATCTGCCCTACATGCCCGGGTTGGATAATAGGGATAAAGTTCAAATTTTTACCAATAAAAAAATAACTTTTAAATATTATCCTGGCACATATCCTATTTCTTTTTACGTTTATTATACCGATCCGATGGGAATGAGAAAAAGTACTGAGGTCTCTAATATTTATCGAATAAAAAAAACCGGTACTATTAGTTATAATGAAAATTTAATCTATTCTCCTTTGATACAAGCATTAAGTAACGGCAGCAAAATGTATATGGGTTCTATGTCGGATCCGGTATATATAGATTATTAGCCGTTAAATTTTAAATTAATAGCAGGGGATATCTTTGCTTTAGCCTCTTGCTCAAAATTTATGAAAAGGAAACTATCGTGTTCTGATTATTTTATTGAAATAACACACCACAGCAGACATCATAAGTATTTCTAAATTGGTTTACTTGTTGAACCAACCGGCTTAAGTGTGGCGCAGGTGTTCCCAACGCAAAGTTTAAATTTAAAACAGAATCTTGGTGGGATCACCTCCCGATAAGGATCGGGACAAGTTGTGTCTCTTTAGTTCTACCGGTTTGCAACCGGATTTGAAAAACCGAAATGTACTAAATTTACGAAAACAATTTTAGGACCCATGTCTTAGAACTAAATTCAGCAGCTAAATTAAAAGAGCGACTTGACTACCTAATGAAAACCCGGTAAGAAGTGGTTTGGTTTGGGAGCCCTGGCATTATAAATACAGCAGTGCTATTGATTATTATACAAATGAACATGGGTTGTTGAAAATTGAACATCTGGGATACTGAATCCGGATGCAATCCGGCGGAATTGAAAGGCACAACTTGTCCCGCCCCTTGTCGGGAAGTGATCCCACAATCATTTAGGTAAACGATAAAGATTTTCGTTGGGAACACATTGCGCCAGTGAGTTTCAGCGGGGTTTTTGCATACGGAATCATTCAATTTTACAAGGTGCTTCTGCGAAACCCCGATGCCCGAAGACTCTGACATAATTATACACTCAATGTGGCAGGGTTTGATTGCCTTTTGGCTTAACAGTTTACATCATCGGGGTTTTGCACAAAAATCGTTTTGTTTCAAGTGCTACTTGCTAAAACCCCGCTGGGACGCAATCTTTTTGTTTCAAGCGCTACTTGCTAAAATCCGGCTGGGAGATAACTAATGCATAATCTGGTTAATTTACAGCCATTGTTTACACAAGCCTGGGGTACATTTTGTAAATAATTACAGGAAAATTTGTTTTATCTGAAAAATATTGTATTTTGTTAGTGCATACTTTTAATATCGATAAGAATAATAAAAATTCAATTTCCTATCCTGACCTTTTTAATCTGATATCCCACCAATGCTTTAATTCAATTTCCTGTTTAATTCTTACAATTTACTAACCATTGGTACTTTTCTGAAGCCTCCGCTTTAAAAACAATTTGCTATTACCTGATCTTTCTTAAAATGATCACACGGTATACTTTTTTTATTATTTATTATTTAACCAAAACACAAACAAAATGAAAAAGATTGCATTAGTTCTAACAAGCTTTATTCTTATTGGTGGCTTGATTGCCATGACTGCTTTTAAAACCTTACCTCCAAAACCATCGGCCAATGGCCAGGGGGCATTAGACCTGGGATTAGCCAAAATTCAACATTTTTCGTTTCATGCCAACACGGATAATAATGGAAATGTTACCGGTTCTTTTGAAGTGAAAAGTGCCAGCCAGGAAATAAGATTACATGGCAATATTTCCTGCCTTAAAGTACTTACCGACGGAAAAACAGCTTTTATGAGCGGCGTAGTTACACAAAGATCAGGTGATGGTTTTCCTGGTGATTATAATGTAGGCGATGTTGTATTTTTTAAGGTACGGGATAATGGAGAAGGATCAAATGCCGCAGGCGATAAGTTCTCTGATGTTTATTCAAACGGTGTAACCCCGATTTGTAATGCAGCAGTTTCAATGCCGTTGTTAAACATTGCTAATGGAAACATCCAGGTAAAACCATAATCTAATTACCAGCATTAAATACTTAATAATTTTTTCTTTTATTATTTAACCAAAACTCAAACAAAATGAAAAAGATCACATTGATTTTAACCAGCTTTATTCTTGTTGGCGGCATAATTGCCCTCACATCTTTTAAAACCCTTCCCCCTCCCGGGCCATCTGCCAATGGACAGGCTACCCTTACTTTACCTTATCTTAACGGCACACAACATTTTTCTTTTCATGCCAAAAAAGATGGGTCGGGCAATGTTACCGGTTCATTTGAAACCAAAAGCCCCGGGCAGGATATCAGGGTACACGGAAATATAGATTGCCTGAATATTTTACCTGATGGCAAAACCGCAATTATGACCGGGGTAGCAACACACGTTACAGGAACAGGGTTTCCCATTGCAGTAGGAGACCGGATATATTTTAAGGTAAAAGATAATGGTGAAGGAGGAAATTCACCCAGTGACCAGTTTACCGACTATTATTTATTCGGTGGAAGTTGCAGTAATAATTTTGGCCTAACCCTTAACCCAATTACTGGCGGGAACATTCAGGTAAAACCTTAAAATAATACCAGTTTTTTTTCAATAATTTTAAAGCGGTCTGGGTAAATGCCCGACCGCTTTAAAATTTTATTTACACACAAGAATGAATAGCAGGTTTGTTTACATATTGCTTACGTTAATTTTTGGTGGTACTACTCCATTATTTGCGCAAAATGAAAAGCAGGTTATTGGAAAGATCATGGATTCTACAGGCGCTGCCATACAGGGCATCTCTATAAAGCTATTAGTGCCGGGCTTACCCGATACTTTACAAACTGTTTCGGGTAAAACAGGTATGTTTATTTTTAAAGTACTGGCATCAAAATTTATTATTGTTGCCACAGCCCCTGAGTATACAACCTACACACAGGAATACCGGTTTAATAATGCTTACTCAATTTTTCAGCTGGGGGATATTATGCTATACCCCAATAATAAATTATTAGAAAATGTTGAGGTAACTGTTTCATCTATAGTAGTAAAGGAAGATACGATCGAATACAAAGCCAGTATGTTTACTGTAAAAGAAGGGGCAGTTGTTGAAGATATATTGAAGAAACTGCCTGGCCTGGAAGTGAATAAAAATGGAGAAATAACCGCCCAGGGCAAACCGGTATATAAAATAAAGGTAAACGGAAAAGATTTTTTTGGTAACGATATAAAAATGGCTACCCGTGAATTACCTGCCAATATTATTGATAAGATACAGGTTATTGATGATTATGGAGAGCTGGCTGCCCGTACGGGAATTAAAACAGACGAACCTGCCAAAATAATCAACCTGCAATTAAAGAAAGATAAGCACAACGGCATATTTGGCAATGCTGTAGCCGGCTATGGAAACAGCAGCACCTACCAGGCAAAACTTAGTGCCAATTTTTTTTCTGACAGATCACAGTTATCTGTTTATGGCAATTCCAACAACATCAACAATGGTAATGTAATTACCGGTAAATCGGGCACTGCCGCCGGGATAATGAGTATGGGGGCTGCAGCAGCAGCCAATGGAAATATGGGGGCACAGGCTTATAATAATGGTATACCGGATGGCAGCAGTACTTCGTATGCCATGGGCACTAATTACAGGGCAGACTTTGGTAAACAAAATTCTTTTTATGGCAGTTATAATTATACCAGGCGAAATTCAAATGGGCTGCGGGAACAGTTTATGGAGCATATTTATCCTGCCGTAAGTTATTTTAATGACAATCACTTCAATTATACAAACCACAATAACAATCACCAGGCTTTTTTAAACCTTGAGCTTTATCCCGACTCCATGAGCTTTTTAAAAATAAGCCCCGAAATATTTTTTAGCCGCAGCAATAACATCAGCAATACCGATTATAATTTTTACCTGAATAATGTAAAAACAAGCGAAGGTTTTACCCGTGATTCAACCGGTAACAGTATGCCGGCTTTTGGCATTTCAATTCTGTATAACCGGTATTTTACTAAACAGGGAAGAAACTTTGCTGCCAGCCTTAGAGCAAATACTACAAAATCTGATCAGGATACCAGAAGGCCTGGTTTTAACAGGATATTCAATACCCAGGGAGGGTATAGCGACAGTGTACAGGACCAGCAGATAAAACAAAACAACAGCGGATTTGACTATAATATTTACATTACTTATACTGAACCGTTTTTAAAAAACAGCTACATAGATCTTACCTGGTTATACGATTTTTCAAGATCGGAAAACAATAGAGATGTTTTTGTACAGCAACCAGGTTCTGCATTATTGCTGTTTAATGATGATCTGAGTGAGGCTTATACCAACAGCGCTTCCAGTAACCGAATAGGCCTTAATTACAGAACCGTTAAAAAAAAATATAATTATACTGCAGGAATAACGATTGTACCGGTTAAAACAGCAATAGATATAGAAAAAAAAGACAGCCTTATCAATTCCAAAAGTGTAATTAATTTTTCGCCATTGGCCAGGTTTAATTATGCATTTTCAAGATCAAAAAATGTAAGTGTGGGCTACAGAGGTTACAACCGGCAGCCCAACTATTTACAGTTATTGCCGGTAAGAGATATATCCAATCAACAGTTTCAAAGAGAAGGTAACCCCGGGCTTAAACCCGAGTTTACGCATACGGTAAACCTCAGTTATAACAGTTTTAACCTGGTAACCGGCAGCAGTTTTTTTTCTTCGCTGAATTTTTTTACCATACAAAATAAAATAGTAAACAACAGTATTTTACTTGATAGCAGCGGGGCCCAGCTAACCCGGCCAGAGAATATGAATGGTTTTTACAGCATGAGTGCCTGGTATACTTATTCAAAACCATTTCAGAAAAACAGGTATAAAATAAAATACAGCGGCTCAATAAATTACAATCATGATGCACTGCTGGTAAACAATAAAAAAGAAAAAGGAAATAATGTAAACATATCGCAGGGGCTGAGGTTTGAATATAACAACAATAAATGGCTTGAATTTGGGCTGGAAGCCAATTATATGATGACTTCATCCCGAAACCTGGTAAATGCAAACACCCGTTCAGATTTTTCCAGCTGGGTTTTATGTAATAACCTGAGTATGACCCTGTTTAAAAATCTGGTTATAAATTATGATTATGAATTAATTATCAATAACGGCCTTGAAGCTTCTATTAACAGGAATGTTAACCTGTTAAATATTACAGCCGAAAAAAAATTATTGAAAAAGAAAAGCCTGTACCTTGGGTTTGGCGCTTATAATGTTTTCAATCAGCAATTTTCACTCAACAGGCAGGTATTGGGTAACAGTATTATAGATAACCGTTCTGTACAATTATCAGGGTATTTCATCTGTACCCTTACTTATAAATGGAATAAATTCTGAAACCGGTTCCTGCGGGTTTCCTGATTTGTACTCCAAACGGCTCTCTATTTTGGCCAGAAACTCTCAGAACTTTCCATTGACTTTACCTAAAACGTTGCATCCAAATTCAGCACAGCACCCTTCGTGCATGAATTTACTACAACCGATATGGAAAAACTGGCAGATACATTATTTTACCTGATCAGTGGGATTGTACCCGATTCTAAATCAACTGCTGTTATGGAAAAATACTGGGATGAAAAGGAGCTATTCTGGGATCAATACTGCAAGTATGAAATTACCCCGGTTTGCTACGGGCTTTTGATATTATGGAAAAAATGCTGGCATAGTAAAAGTAGTGAGCCTCATCGGGGTTTGGCACAAAAATCGTTTTGTTTCAAGTGCTACTTGCGAAAACCCGCTGGGACACCAATAACTACATCCTTATACTTGTCCTATTTTAAAAGTGCCTTACGCTCTAATATGGTATCTGTATAAAACTTTGTGTTTCAGCGGGGTTTTCGCATACGGAATCATTCAATCTTACAAGGTGCTTCTGCGAAACCCCGATGCCCGAAGTCTCTTACATAATTTTACGCTCAATGTGGCAGGCTTTTGTTGCCTTATGGCTTAGCAGTTCACATCATCGGGGTTTCGCACAAAGATCGTTTAGTTTCAAGTGCAACTTGCGAAAACCCCGCTGGGACACAAAATGAGAGTATTTTCATTTTTAGTAACCATTTTTTTCTGGCCATTAATTACAATAGCCTGGCACAGGTTGCATTAAATGTACCTGCGGGTTAGCAAATTATTGTACAAAGCGGCGGCACAATTACCCTACGCCCTGGTACGTGTCCCCACGGACCATGCTTGCATTAAGTACCAATAAAAATTGATATGCAGTAAATTAAAGCAACCAATTTTAGAACTACAATGTAACAACAGGTAAATGCAGAAAAAAAACAAATGCTGTGTATGATTACATTTTATTTTTTATATTCATAAAATAAAATGGAGTTCAGCTACCATTACAAAAACGGGGCGTAACCGAAAAGCCTTACGAGTAGGAAACTAAAAATATTAATTATGAAAAGTTTTTTATCAGCACACTGGTACAGGTTAATTATTGGCAGTTCCTGCATAATGGCATCTTTTGGCTTTATGGTATTTTCGGTTAAAAATGCCGTGGCCAAAGAAACGCCTCTGCAAAATTATAAGATGGTACCTGTAAATGCTGATGGCAGTATTTCGGTAAAACTCTCAGACGAACAATTAAATAAAATTATACCTAAAAACGAAGATGGCAGCATAAACATCAAATTAAACAAAGAGCAATTGAGCCTGCTGTCACCAGTTGCCGTACAGAGTGTAAATATTGAACAGGTAAGGGGTAAGGCCGCTAAGTTTACCGATGATTCAAATGGTAATACAGCACTAATAGTGGGTACCTGTGCATATTTCTGTCAATAAAATGCCATATATTCAGCAACTGACGCATGTTTATATTGATGCACCAAATTGGTAAGTGTATTAGTACTGCTCATGATTGCCATCGGGTATAAATGTATTGATGCGCTGATTGTTTATGAGTAATACCTTAAATTTTAACTGTAGCTTTTGATTGAAAAATCGGAGTGCTGTAAATTCACGCAAACAATTTTAGAACTGCAATCAGGCATAGTTTAAAAACCATGCTAATAAATTCTGCAGCGCTATTGATTACTATACTAACGGGCATGGGTTGTTAAAATTGAACATCTTTTGTCCTGAATCCGGATACAATCCGGCAGGCTTAGCAGGCACAACTTGTCCCGACCCTTGTCGGGAAGTGACCCCATAATGATTTTGGTAAACTATAAACATTTTCGTTGGGAACACATGCCCAGTGAAGGACAGCTATGCAGCACAGGTCGTACATGTCGCACAATGTCCCACAACTGCCAGCCATAAAAAGCGATAATAAAAACAAAGGCAGCAGTAATAAATACAACACGTTACGCCAACAAATAAATACATGCAGTTTTTGTTTTTGGATGTTGTTAGTAAATTCAGCTTTAGTGTGACAATTACGACCTTGGCGACAATTACGCCTTGCAGGTCACACAAAGTTTACAAAGTCTGGCACCTGAAAGCAAATAAATACATGCGGATTTTTTGCAATTAGTTAATAGTTTATTAGCTTCATATTATAATAGCACCTTGGCGACACCTACCCGTCGCAAATTATTAAGTAGTTAAAAGTACCACAACTGCCAACTATGCCAAACGATAATAAAAATACTGGAGGCTTTATTCCACCCCACGGCGGCTACCGCAAACTGCTAACCTATCAAAAGTCGGAAATAATTTACGATGGCACTATTTACTTTACCAAACGCTTTTTCAATAAATACGACCGCACTGTTGACCAGATGGTGCAGGCAGCCCGAAGCGGCAAACAAAACATTGCAGAGGCCAGCATTGCATCAGGCACTTCAAAAGAAATGGAAATAAAACTTACCAATGTAGCCCGGGCATCATTAGAAGAACTGATGATAGACTACGAAGATTTTTTAAGAACCAATAAACTACCCAAGTGGGATCGTACCCATAAACTATCCGTTCGCTTTAGTGAACTTAACCGAACCCAAAATGCCACTTATCAAACCTATATAAAAGCAATAGAAAACCCCGAACCTGAAATTTGCGCCAATTCAATGGTATGCCTTATTAATATTGTAAGCTATTTACTAAAACAGCAGATAAACACGCTGGAGCAGGAGTTTATAAAAGAGGGTGGTTTAAGAGAAAGGATGACAAAGGCAAGGATTGCGGAAAGAAACAAAAAACAATAAGCCATCCGGTATCATCAACTGGTTTAAGTGTGGCGCAGGAGTTGCCACCCCGATGATTAAATTTAAAACCTAATTCTGATGGGATCAGCTCTCTATAAAAATTCAAACAGGTTGTGTTTTTTCAATTTTACGGGTTAGTACTTTTTTACAGTAAAAAATTAGTACAATAATACAGGCTATGCCCATTGCAAGCCCCAAAGCAGTTAATAGAGAGGTTTATAATTTGTTCATCATTTACTTTGATTATATTAAAATAATCCATACCTTATAAGCCGCAATTTAGTTAAAAAGGCTTTTTTCACTATACCAGGTAGGGTGTTATCACCCTTGTGTGCAATACATGTTATTTTTATATTTATGTGTTAGTATTATTTATTAAATCATAAAAAGTAAACTCATGAACAGGTTAGAAACTTTGCAACATGATGCTGAACTTTTCCAGGAAATAAACCGGAGGTTAAAAAGCAATGCAGGCTTTCCCCGTGCATCCCAATCAGGTACATCCAGCAACGAAATTAAAAATTTTATGGAAGGGCTGCCTACAGGGCAGGCCAGTTTTACCATGGAAGCTGTTATTCTTGATTTTCTGCGGCCATGTCTGCTTGTAAAAAATAACAGCTTTAGTGTACCTGAATCAGATGTATGGAAAGCCCGGCTTAATCCATACCGCAAAGTAATTGAACGTAGATTGCCCAGTGTTGGCAGGATTGAATTTAAATTTCATCCGCGGTTTAAATGGGGTGGCACCGGTTGGCTGATAGCAGAAAATATTATTATTACCAACCGTCACGTTGCTTCTCTTTTTGCAGCAAAATCGGGTAACAGCATTATTTTTAACCGAAACTCACTGGGGCATACCATTGAAGCTTATATAGACTATAATGAGGAATTTGAAACCATGGCTGCACCATTGCAGGTAGGTGTAGAAGAAGTACTTTACCTGGCGGATGATGGCCAGCCGGACATTGCAATTATAAAACTATCGCCCGGAGGTAGTGCACTGGAGCCGGTTCCAATATTTATGGGCAACCTGTTACCCAATTCAGAAATAGTGGTGATCGGATATCCTGCTTATGATCCTTACCGCAATCCTTTAAAACCTGCTGATGTTACCCGTATTTTTGGTGATATTTTCGATTATAAAAGAATGTCGCCCGGTTTAATTTTAAACGAAGAGGTGGCGCCCAATGTTTTTAGTCACGATGCCACTACTTTAGGGGGCAATTCGGGTTCACTAGTTCTTGATCTTAAAACCGGCCATGCCGCAGGGTTACACTTCAGTGGTGTTTTTCATGATGAGAATTTTGCTGTTACAGGCAGCGCTATTTTAGATGCACTGGCCAAAACAAGTGTTCATGTTGTAGAGGCCAAACCCCCTGTACCTGTGCCGGCGCCCGCTGATACTGAAAACAGTTTTCTGGAAGAAGCTCCTGCAGACCAATACAACGATAGAAAAGGTTACAAAGATAAATTTTTGGGAAACGAGGCTTTAATACCATTGCCACAGATTATTGATGAAGAAAATATACTCACATTTGGCAATAATGAAACGGTTTTAAAATATTTACACTTTTCGGTGGTTATGAATAAGGCGAGAAGAATGTGTTTTTATAGTGCCGTTAACATCCATGGATTACAATCACGCAAAACAAAGCGGCCGGGCTGGAGACTGGATCCACGGATTAAAAAAGAGTACCAGATTATGGGGGAATGTTATGGCAATGCCCCTAAATTCAGCCGTGGGCACATGACAAGGCGAGAAGACCCGGCCTGGGGACAAGATATTGAAGAAGCAACATTAGGTAATGCCGATTCCATGCATGTAACCAATACGGTACCACAAATGCAACCTTTCAATGCAGGCATCTGGCTGGGATTGGAAGACTATGCCCTGCAAAATGCAAGAGGCGACGAGATGATGATATCTGTTTTTACAGGCCCGTTTTTTACTCCGGAAGACCCTGAGCGTTTCGGTATTCAAATTCCACTGGAGTTCTGGAAAATAATTGCATTCATTCATGATGAAACAGGCGAGTTGTGTGCAACTGGTTACACGATGTCGCAGGAAGCATTTTTAGCGCCGGAAGAATTTGTGTTTGGAGAATATAAAACTTACCAGACAACAATACGTGTTATTGAAGAACGTGCCGGCATCCGATTTGGCGACCTGGCCGATTATGATCCTTATGTAAACGAAGAAGTGTTAGCCTCGCCATTGCAGGATGTAAGCCAGGTAAGGTTCAGGAGATAAGGGTTTATCTGCAGGGGTAACAATTTTTTTACTGATTAATAAAAATTTTATAAAACAGCTCATGCTTATATTTTAATAATTATGGCAGGCATACTTACAGATGTTGAACGAATTTCATTAAGAGATGAAGTGGCCACTTACACCAATGGCAACCCCAGTATTCTCAACGGGCTTATACCAACTTACCATGTTATCAGGATACCAACTGATAACATGCCGGTCAGGTATGCTTATAACGTAGTTCGTTATTGCGAAATGTTTGCGTGGATAGAAACACCTTCCCTTATTATCCGTCTGTTGCAGAACTTTGAGTATTTGCAAAATTTCGATTTGACAATAAAACGGATTAAAACACTTGAGCCACCAAAATTTTACTTAGGCCAGCGGCCCTGGGATACTATATTGCTGGCAGTAGATCTTCCTTTTCTCAACAGAAAAATTACCAGGCAGGTGATAGAGTATTTTTCTTATTCACTTATATCTACGGTAGATCCGGCTGGGATACGGGTACTGGTAGTAAAGGGCCCTAAAAATAGTGGTAAAACCTACACCTACAATTATATCAGGTATATTAATACCTGTCTGGCAGAACTGAATTTTAAAGTGGTTTGGATAGATGTGAAAAAGCATTTTAGCGGCCATTTTGGTCCGCTGGAACTTACCAGGGCAATACTAGACCAGGTAAACCCCGGGTGGAAGGAACAGCAGGTGCAATTACCAGAATTGGATAACGAGCAACCGGCACGCTGGATACAACAATTGTGTGGCCTGATAACTGAGCAAATCGTTTTTATGAACATGGTACATGTAATTGTAATTGACGGTTTAGGTGAGCAAACGGTAAACGGTGCGGCAACTGTTACCGTACCCATCTCACGTGAAGTGATTGAAATGGTGATGCAGCTTACTATGATTGCCACAGGATCTCAATTACCACACCTGAGTAATGATATGATGAGGATGGTACTTCTTGGTTTTAATCAACCTGTTTTAAATTTTATGAACCGGGTACGGGTAGATGAAATACAGCCAATTAATGCTGCAGATCTGAAGGAGTACTTCTTAAATTTTGCCATGGTACATAAAAAAGAAATAGATCCGGATGCCTTGCAGCAGATGGTTAACAAGGTATTGGCAGCAGATGTAGCAGCAGATGAAAACAGAACTGAAAAAATGGCTGCCAGGGCGCTGGCGGTAGCTAAAGTAGTAATTGGCGACTAATAATTGCATTATGACAAACAAACCAAACCTGATAACGCTGGAAGAAGTGCATAATAAACTTGCTACAATCGGGTTTGATTATGAAACTGAAATGCTAACGGTAAAACCAACCGTTGAGCCATCGCCTTATTTTGAAGCGGCTGCGGTAATGGCTTATTATGATCCTGCACAAATTAATCCTGTTACTCCGGTTAACCAGGAGAAGCAAGCCAGCCTGATAAATGATTTGATTGGCTGTAGTACCATCATAGCAGATTTAACGGAAACAAGCGGAAAATTATCAACCAATACAGATACGCAGTGCACAGCTACCACTTACAAAATACGCTTTGCACTTAAGGATGAAGTTCGTAAACAAACCCTGGTACGTTTAATAAAAGAAAATCGTGTTACAGAAGCACTTGTTGCAAACAGTGCTTACACACTACAATCAACCATTCCAATACAATACCTGCTCACTAAATGCCTGAAAGCAGAAACGATTGATCTGAATGAAATGAATGCAAATGATTTGGTGGAATTTTATAAGGTTATTGAATGGCTTGATGGGATACCGGGCGTATCCTTTATCTCCAAACAGCGCATTGTAGATAAAATTGATCTGAAGGAAATGTTAAGTCCATTAAAACGGCTTACCGGTGTTTATGAAAACGGAGTTTTTGAGGAGAAATTTCGCGGCAGACAAAAAGAACTGGCCATTTTGCGTGCTTATGTAGGTGTAGCTCCTCCCCAGGGTGTTATGGAAAGTGTTGAAAGAATGGTAAGTAATTTTTGGTCATCAGAAAAAAAGCCCTTGCTGATATTTGGTTTGGGCGGGGTTGGTAAATCTGCCTTACTGGCCCGGTTTATACTGGATCACATGGAAGCTCAAAAAAAGGATCAGTTTCCATTTGTTTATCTGGATTTTGACAGGCCTAACCTGAGTGCACTTGAACCTGAAACCCTTTTAATTGAAGCGGCCAGGCAGCTCTCCATACAATACCGTGCAAGGCCGGATATTGCAATTAAATTTTCAAATTTTTATGATCAGTGGAATCAGTTTTATGATACCTTAATTGAAGATGGTAGTTCTGTGCAAATCAGTTTAAATTCCGAAAAAAAAATAAAAAGTAAATCAAAAAATAAGGAAGCATTAAAATCTGAATTTGTTACGCTGGTAAAGGAGTTAACCGTAAGTGAAAAAAAACCATTTCTTATTGTTCTGGATACTTTTGAAGAGGTACAGTACAAAGGAATTGAATTTGTAAATGCCGTATTGGATTTTGTGGAGAACCTGCATAAGAATTTTAATAAAGTACGGGTAGTAATATCAGGCCGCAGTCCGGTTGATAAAAAGCGAACCACCGAACTGGAACTGGGGAATCTGGATATGGAAGCGGCACAAGGCTTTGTATCTGGCATTGGTATTAAAGATGCTGCAACTGCTAAAATAATTGCTGAAAAAATAGGAGGGAACCCACTTTCATTAAAACTGGCAACAGACCTGGTTAAACAATATGGTGTAGAAGAAATAAAAATAATTAAAACTACAAGAACCATCAACCTGTTTTTTAGTACAAATTTACCCGAAATAGAAGTGCAGGGAATTTTGTACAAGCGCATACTGGATCATATCCGTAATCCGGAGGTAAAAAAACTTGCACACCCGGGCATGGTATTAAGAAAAATAACGCCTGCTTTAATTCTGGAAGTATTGGCAGCACCCTGCGATTTAAAAAACATCAATACCATTGCAGATGCGGAGGCCTTATTTCTCGAAATAAGCAGGGAGGTGGCACTGGTTACAAAAACCGGGGCGCTGGTTTTAAAACACAGATCTGATGTAAGAAAAGTGATGCTAAAACTGATTATGCAATCAGATAAAAAAGAATTGGCCATGACGATACATCAGTCTGCCGTTGATTATTATTCAAAACAAACTGGCATTGCAGACAGGGCCGAAGAATTTTACCACAGGCTTGCGCTTGGGCAATCGCCCAGAACCCTGGAATTAAACTGGATAGATGGAATGGAGGATTATCTGGCTGGCAGCCGTGATGAGCTGCCTGAGAAAGCCCAGGCTTTTATTATGGCAAAGGCAGGCATAGAAAGTGTGGATTTATCTATCTGGAATTTTGCAGATATGGAAGACCAGATACGGCATACCACAAAACAGGCTGCCAATCTTTTAAATTCGGGTATGGCAGAAAGGGCATTGCAATTAGTTACAGATATACCTGCAGGAAAAAATGAGGTACTTAGTTTAATTATGGTGAGGGCATTAAGGCAGTTAAGCAGATTTGCAGAAGCTGCAGATAAATCCCGGCAGGCGCTCAGTTCATTTTATGCAGGCGATATGCAGCCTGCAGTAAAAAATGAATTGCAGCAATATGCTTTGGAAGAAGCAAGGCCACCGGACGACACTTCACCATCCGCTGAAGCTGTGCCTCCTCCTTCAACAGAATACGACGGGGATTTTAATGATGACGCTATTGAATCCATATCAGTGTAACAATAAATGTAGTTTTATTTATGGCATATTTAACCGGTAATGAATTAGTAAACCTTGGCAACGCAATTCTTAATTCCGTGGGTTATCCTGATGCAATACGCAGAATTTTTTTATCTGAAGTAAATAAATCATTCCGAAATATTTTGTTTGTATTTCCGCAGAATGAAAAAGCCCAACTTGATCTGGACTTAGCAAAAATAAATGATACTCCCCGCCTTACTGATGGGTCAATTCCATTTCAGGCCTGGCTAAACCGTGCAGCACAGTATGTTCAGCAATTTCCAGATGCAAATAAAATTGTACAGGAAACGCTTGCAAAAATTGAGGGTATTGCGGTAAAAACAGGCCCGGTTGAACACATTCAATCCCCGTCGCCGGTTGTAGTAAATAAAATAATTCAGGAGAAAATAATTCAGCAAAATGATATGGTATCATTTAGCTTTCTGGAAGCAGGTTTTAAAGCCGGTAATGCAGTAGTAAGGCTACGTGTACCCAGGTTTGATAATGGAACAAACGCAACACTGCCCGATGGATCAGCAATAACATTTTCCGGCACCGGATGGTTACTTACAAAACAATTGCTCATTACCAATTACCATGTGGTAAATGCAAGGGGCGAAAATGAGTCCAATGCTTCAGAATCAGATTTTAATAAACAGGGTGAAAACATGTGGGCAGAATTTGATTTTAACAATGATAATATGATACCTCTGGTAGTAGCAGTAAATAAGCTGGAGGTAGCCGATGAAACCCTGGATTTTGCCGTGTTAAGATTAAAGGATCCGATACAACGCATACCAGCTGCCAGGTTTCCACAGGAAATATTTGCCGTAGCCGGGCATCCTCAGGTAGTAAACATTATACAGCATCCATTTGGGCATTCAAAAAAAGTAGCTTTTAGAAATAACCACATTTTTGAAGTGAAGTATCCAAAAGTTTATTATTTCACCGATACAGAAAAAGGTTCGTCGGGTTCGCCGGTATTTAATGATAACTGGCAGGTAATTGCATTACACAGAGCCAGTCAACTTGTGCAGGATGTAAATTACCAGGGAAAAAGCACCGGATGGATAAATGAAGGCGTACAGCTAAAAGCAATTTTTGATTTTTTAAGAACAAACAAAAAAGCTATTGCAGATGAAATTACAAACAATTGATTCTTTTTATTTAGTACACCTACACCAATTTATTTACCTATACAATAAAACAAAAACAAAGCTATGACTACATTGATTATTACACTATTGCTATCGGGTATTATAGCCGGCCTTATTCAATATTTTGTTGATTTTAAAGGTCTTCCCATTTATACCCCTGCTAATACCAATGAGGGTATGTATATTAGCAATGCTCCGGATTTCTGGAGCAGGATGCTGAATTTTTTTAAAAGAAACTGGCAATTTTTCGGGTATATCGTTGTGGGTATTGCCGGGGCATTTCTTGTACCTGTTATAGATCAGTTACTGCATCTTAAAGGAGTTGATGAATACCTGAAATGTTTAAACAACAGTGCTGCCGAAACATGCAAAAATAAGGAGTGGAATTTGCTGATCATTTTTGGGTATGGTATCATTTCAGGTTATTCTTCAGTTCGCATCATCCGTGGATTTGGGGCATTTATTGTTGGAAATATTGGAAAAAGCCTTGAAGAACAAAAAGAAATTTTAAAGAAAACCAGGGAAGAGTTAGAAGCCTTAAAGAAGAAGTTACTAAATAGCGGCCTGCCAGAATCAGTTGAATTTCAACCTGCTGACATCACTGAAGGGACTTTAGAATATCCACATTTTTGTGATGCCGAAGATGCTGTTGATATACTTGAAGGGGTTTCAATAAATTCAGCATGTGAGCAGTTTCCCAGGCCCTGGGCGGGGAAAAAATGGCGGGTAGCCGGTAGTTTAAAACAGTTGCTTAATGAAGTGAATGTTTTGGCACCGGCCAGAAACAAAAAATCTGATGGTACAATTGGGGATATAGCTCACTCACAAGGCAATTCTGACCATAATCCCTGGGTAAAAGATAGTGGTGGAACAATGGGCATTGTAACTGCCCTGGATATTACGCATGATTCGAAAAACGGTTGTGACTGCAATGTAATTGCTCAATTTTTGCAAGACAAAAAAGACAAGCGGGTTAAATATGTAATCTGGAACCGCCGTATAATGAATGCCTCGGCCATAAACGGCAGTGCTGCCTGGGCATGGCGGCCCTATACAGGGCAAAACCCACATGATAAACATATACATATTTCTGTTCAATGTGATAAGTTGTATTGCGATGACAATCAAAAGTGGAATGTAAAAACAGTGTAGGTTTTTGCAATATCAGATACAAATACATTGGGGCCAGCAATTAGGGATTTGAAGAAATTTAATTCCTAACTGGCTTAATTTTCTGGTGCTGGTGTTACCGGTACGGGGCTTAAATTAAAACAACCATGAGCATAATTGAATAGAGGAGAAGTAACTTTGAGTTTTAGTAATTTTAGCATTCATTTGCACACAGCTTACTATGCTAAAATTATTAATTTTTAATTTTGCCTTTTTACTATTGCTTTCCTGCAATAACCATTTTCATCAATCGCAGGCAAGTGAACAAAAACAAAAAACAGCCATACGTAATTATATAAATGCAGAAGATAGCAGAGATAGCTTTACGTTAAATAACCTGCTGGCCGATACTATTACAGTATATTGGAAAATGGAAAATCCCACAAAGCAAAAAATCATTGATTTTTATAAAGACTACTGGACAAAAAATAAGTTCTCCAAAAATGATATTCAGTCAATAACCCCGGTTGCAAAAAATACCTACCTGGTAAAAACGGTTTTTAAAGTACAAAGAATACAGGCCGATACAGCACTGGATTTTGAAAGTACCATCCTTTACAAATTAAACAAAGCCGGTAAAATTTTGTGGGTAGGTAAGGAGTAGGTTATTTTGCAAAGCTGTTATTATAACAGATTAATTTAAAATAACCACTGCAACATTTGCAAAATCGGGTAACTCAGCTTACGCTTACAATTTTGCAATAACTTTATCATAAATTATAAAAGTGAAAAATATCAATAGTGCTGTACCTATTGAAATAATTGATACAGAAAATAAACTGCTTAAAATTATTGACCATATAAAATTATGCGCCGATATTTTTATAGATACTGAGTTTGATGATTTTAATACGCAGTATGGCCTGCACCTGCAGTTAATCCAGATATTTGATGGTACAACCTGTTTTTTAATTGATCCTTTAAAAATTAAAAACCTGGATATTTTATGGCAGGTTTTAGAAAATGAAAATATATGCAAGGTTTTTTACAGTGGTGCCAACGATGTGGCTGTATTAAAAAAATACGAATGCAATACCAGAAATATATTTGATATACAGGTAGCTGCATTGTTGTGTAACAGAACCGGTAATTCTTACTCAGCCCTTTTATTGGATGAATTTGGTATTGAAATTGATAAATCGCTGCAACGATCCCGATGGGATAACCGGCCACTTACAGCAAATCAGTTATTGTATGCCAGTAATGATGTAGTATATCTGCAGCGGTTAAAAGCCATCTTTTTACACGAGATCATTAAAAACAATATGCTGCCTGTATTGCAGGAAGAAAATAAGCTGATTGAATTATCTGTAAAAAAAGATTACCTGCCCAAATTAAAAGGTAATCAAAAAAGAATTTTTAACAGTCATGCTAAAACCAGGTTAATGGAGTTTAAAAATTTAATTAATCAGTATGCCCAAAAGTTGAATTTGCCACCTCATTACATTGTACAGGATTCTAAGCTGGAAGAAATATTAAAAGATAAATCGGATTTTCTTATAAACCCTTTTGCTGCAGGCTTTAATAAAGATGTTTTGAATAATGGGGCATTTAAAAACCAATTTCTTAAAATTGTGCATGCTATTGATACCCTTAAGGGTTGGCAAAATACAGGTAAGCTAAAACTAAGTTCCGAAACTATTTCATCTGATTATACGGATACCAGATTGAACAATAAAAACTTTGTGCCATTTAAAGCATACATCAGTAACCGGTTTGGTGAGGTGGCGGGTACAATCATACTTAAAGGGTTATCAAAAAAAATGCTGGATGATGTGATTATATGGGAAGGTACCACACAATATCAAAGAGATTTGTACAACGATTTTTTGGCCAGCTTATAAAAATTTGTGGAGGTACTCAATCTTTGTAAACCGACGTAAATAAGTATTGATTTTAACCAATGCATTTATAGGTGCAAATTATACACTAAAAAATTAAAAATTTCCACACTTACTAACCAATACAAGAAAATCTTTCCCCAACATGTAATTAATTTAAGTGCAACTTAATTGGCCTGACTTTAGTAGTTTGATTGAGCAGGTAAACATTTTATCTTCTTTACTTAAAAAACTATTAACATGAAAAGTAATGTTGCAAAAAAAAAGCCGGCAGGTGGAGAAACCCATCAGGGCAATGATCAGTCGCATCCGGTACTAACTACCAACCACGGTACGCCAATATCCGATAATCAAAACAGTTTAAAAGCCGGAGACCGTGGGCCGGTGTTGCTGGAAGATTTTGTGCTTCGGGAAAAAATATTTCACTTTGATCATGAGCGCATACCCGAACGCATTGTACATGCAAGAGGATCGGCTGCTCATGGTTTTTTTGAACTTTATGAATCCCTTTCAGATATTACCAAGGCAGATATTTTTCAGCGTGCCGGTGAAAAAACACCTTTGTTCACGAGGTTTTCTACCGTGGCAGGCGGGGCAGGATCGGTTGATACACCCAGAGATGTACGTGGCTTTGCCGTTAAGTTTTATACAAAGCAGGGTAACTGGGATCTGGTGGGCAATAATATGCCGGTATTCTTTATACAGGATGCAATTAAATTTCCGGATCTTATACATTCAGTAAAGATGGAAGCCAACTCAGGCTATCCGCAGGCGGGCAGTGCCCACGATACTTTCTGGGATTTTATATCGCTGATGCCAGAATCTACACACATGATTATGTGGGCCATGAGCGACAGGGCCCTGCCACGATCTTTACGAATGATGGAAGGATTTGGTGTACACACATTCAGGCTGGTTAACCAAAAAGGCAAAAGTACATTTGTGAAATTTCATTGGAAACCCAAGCTGGGCATGCAATCAACCGTTTGGGATGAAACTTTAAAACTGCAGGCGGCTGATAACGATTATCACAGGCGTGATTTGCATGAAGCAATAGAGAATGGAAATTTTCCGGAGTGGGAATTGGGTATGCAGTTATTTGATCAGAAAAAAGCAGACTCATTGCCTTTTGATGTGCTTGACCCTACCAAACTGATACCAGAAGAACTGGTGCCGGTTAAAATTGTTGGCCGCATGGTATTAAACAGAAATCCGGATAATTTTTTTGCCGAAACAGAGCAGGTTGCATTTCTGCCATCCAATGTGGTACCGGGTATTGATTTTACCAACGATCCGCTTTTGCAGGGAAGACTTTTTAGTTATCTCGATACACAAAAATCAAGATTGGGTACCACCAACTTTCACCAGATACCCATCAATGCACCCAAATGCCCTTTTATGAATATGCAGCGGGATGGTATGATGCAGACTGCTGTGCCAACCGGCAGGGCAAATTATGAACCCAATAGTTTGCAGGAAGCTGGTGAAGAATCTGGTGCAAGAGAATCGCATACAACAGGATTTAGCAGTTTTGCAGGCAGATCAGAAATGGATGAGCAGGGCGATAAATTACGCATAAGACCTGCATCTTTTGCAGATCATTACAGCCAGGCAAGGCTCTTCTTTAATTCGCAAACCGAAAACGAACAGGCACATATTGCCTCTGCTATAGTATTTGAATTATCGAAAGTTTCATTGGCACATATTCCGCCACGGGTATTATCAAACCTGCGTAATGTATCTGAAGATCTTGCAGCAAGGGTTGCCAAAGGATTAGGAATACCATTGCCTGCAAAAGCAACAGCAGCAGAACCCGTACAGGAGCTTAAACCATCACCGGCCTTATCTATTCAAAAAAATATGATGGCAACTTTAAATGGAAGGTGCATAGGCATTTTAATTACAGATGGCAGCGATGCTGCTGCAATTGATAAACTGAAAAAAGAAATTAAAAAAGCTGGAGCCACCTGCAAACTGGTTGCAACAAAACTAAATGGCATTACGCTCAGCAATAAAACAAAAATAAAAGCTGATGGACAACTGGCAGGTACACCATCGCAACTATTTGATGCCATTGCTGTAATACTTTCTGATGCCGGCACTGCCCTAATGCTTAAAGAAGGTGCTGCAGTACAATGGGTAATGGATGCTTTTGGCCATTTAAAAGCAATAGGATATACAAAAGAGGCACAGGCATTATTAGATAAGGCGCATGTTACAAAAGATGCTGGCGTAGTGGATTTAAACAAGGCGTTTGTAAAAGCAGCATCTAAAAGATATTTTGAAAGAGAGCCTGAGGTTCGTAACCTTGCGTAATACCCAAAAAAATATAATTAAAAGCTGGTATCAGCCGGCTTTTTTTATATCTTTTTATCTTGAGTTTTACATATTGAAGGTTAGCTGGCTAAAATTTGTAATGCAAAAAAGTAAACTAACAAATGCAGCATAATACCGCTGGCACTAACTTTGCCGCCTTGAGTAAGATGTGATCATCAATCATTAAATGAAATGTTGTAAGATGGCTCCGGCAAGGAGCAATTGTTTGTAAAGCTTTTGCTTGTGTTTTGGATAGTATTTGTCAATATTTAAAACAATTTTCAATAAGCACACATTGCGCTAATGAAGATTTTTACATGCCATTGCGTTAATTAACTTGTTTGGTGCTTTTGCCTGTTGCTGTTTTTACATTTTCATCTTTTCGGCGCAGGCGCATATTCAGCAGTTCTACCAGCAGCGAAAAAGCAATCATAGTGTAGATATAGCTTTTACTGATCTTTTGGTGAAAACCTTCGGCAACCAGCATAATACCAATGGCAATTAAAAACGAAAGGGCAAGCATTTGCAGAGTAGGATTGTTGTTTATAAATTTGCTAACAGCCCCTGCAAATATCATCATAATGATAATGGATATAACAACGGCAATAATCATTACAACCACTTCGTCTGACATGCCAATGGCAGTTAATATGGAGTCGAATGAGAAAACGGCATCAATCAGTATAATTTGTAAAATTACAGCTCCAATGGCTGTAGCTTTTTTTTGAGTGTTTTTTTTAGCAGGCGTTTTCTCCAGTTTGGCATGTATTTCCAAAGTGCTTTTAAAAATCAGAAAAATACCGCCAGCCATCAGTATCAGGTCTTTCCAGCTAATATCAATCTGTTGGCCGGCTGCCTCTACAAAGGGCATGGTAAACAATGTGTCTTTTAGTTTCATGATCCAGGTAATGGTAAGCAGCAGCCCCAACCTGAAAAACATGGCAAGCAGCAGACCTATATTACGTGCCCTTTGCTGTTGCTGTACTGTAAGTTTATCAGAAATGATTGAAATGAAAATGATATTATCTACGCCCAGCACAATTTCCAAAAAAGTAAGTGTTAGTAAACTAAGCCAGGTAGCGCCATCTGTAAAATCGGGTAAATCCATACACATTTTTATTTATTAAAAAGTACTGGCAAATTTAGAGCCGATATTTTGCCGGTATAATCAATTTAATGGTATTTGATTGGAAAGTACCAGGTTTGCAAAATGCTGACATAATTGTACCTGCCTAACAGTTGCAAGGTTTTTTTTTAAAAAAATATCCAAGTTGGTTAATTTTAAAAAATCGGGTGGTTTAACCGCCATATTTATACTAGCATTGTACAACCTTTAACGTAAAGTGTTTATGAAATTTATAACCCTGACTTTGCTTGACTGTTTTGTATTTGTACAATCTTAAGCAGCAGAGATCTAGCCGTATATTACAGCCATTTAAACCTATTTATAAATTTACCCGGTAGTAATTCTGGCTTTTATATTTTGCAGATGGTTAACTGTTTTTGGTTTGAATGCTTAACAAATAATCAAACAAACTAACCTCTGTAGCCAGCTCTAATTTTTTACGTAACCGATAACGGCTAACTTCCACACCCCTTACAGATATATTCATAAGCTGGGCCATTTCTTTGGTTGATAAATTCATGCGCAAATAAGCACAGAGTTTAACTTCATTATTGGATATGCCCGGATGCTTTTCTTTGAGTGCACTTATAAAATCGCTGTGTACTTTATCAAAGTGTAGTGTAAAGTTTTCCCATTCCTTATCCATGTTATCATCTTCGCTGATGGATTTTATTATTTTTTTAAGTTCCGTTTCTGCCTGCGGATTGCTAACGCCTTTCATTACATGGCCAATTTCTGTTTTCATTTTAGAAACCAACTCGCCTTTTTTAACCAGGTGCATGGCAGATGAAGCCAGTTCAGAATTTTTAAAATTGATATCGGCTTCTAATTTTTCGTTGCGTAATGCTACCAGCTCACTTTCGGTTTTTGCTAATTCAAGGTCGTGTATGTATCTCAATCTTTTTTGTTCTTCTTCATATTTCTCCTGCTGCAGTTTAAATTTTTTCTCCTGCCATTTATACAGAAAATACAGGCCGGCAGCACCTATTAGTAAATAAAATGCCTTTGCCCAGTTGTTGTAATACCATGGCGGCAACACTTTAAAACTATAGGTTGCCACTGCCGATTCGTTACCCAGGTTGTTGCGTACTTTAACTTCAAAAGTAAAATTGCCTGCCGGCAAATTGGTGTATTCCTTCTCGGTTCTGTTTGTCCATTCGCTCCAGTTATTGTCGTATCCTCTTAACCGGTAACTGTATTCAAGATTGGATTGATAACCAAAAAGTGTGGAGGCATATTCAAACCGTAAAGTCTTCCAGCGGTAGCTGATGGAAGGAATATCTTTTTTATCCTGAACTTGTTTATCATCCTTGTGATAGCCGCCAAATAACAAACTGTCTGTTTGGTTAATGATCCGCAACGTTCTTATCTGCACCAGTAGTTTTGGAATACTTTGTCGGTACTTGGCATAGTTAATATGATAAAATCCTTTTTCTCCCCCCAAAAAAATATTGCTTTCATTTACAGCATAAATAAATTCAAACCCACTCAGCATTTTGTTATTTAATTCGGGCAATTGAATAATGGCAGGTTCTTTTTTTGAAAAATCAATTACGCCCAAACTTTTTTCATGTATAAACCAGGTATTGCCGTTATTATCTGCTTTTAAATATCGTATGCTTTGGTTGCCCAGCAGCTTTTGATAAAATTCCGACGGTTGAAAACTATCTTTCTCTTTATTGTAAAAATAAATACCTTTTTCGGTAGCAACCAGCAGCTCGTTTTTAATGGTATAAATATGGTTGTTTAATAAAGAGGGAAGGCCCTTTGTATTTGAATAAGCAAACGTACTGTAACTGCCATCTGTATTTTGAGCAATTTTAAAAACCCCGTGATAGGGATGCGATACCCAGATATTATTGTCTTTATCAAGCGCTGCAAAACGGGATGATTCGTTAAACCCTTCAATTGATTTTACAAAACCAAACTGGCCGTTGGTATAATTAAAAATATTTAAGCCGTTGTAGGTACCAGCCACTATTTGTGATGCAGGAAAGGTATTTGAAAGCGGCACAAAATTCCAGCATCCTTTAATGGATGCAATGGGCTTTGCATTTTTGTTGCTGATAACAAATGCCCCCTCATGATGGCCCAGCAATAATTGATTATTAATATTGGCAAGGCCCCAGGTTTGCCCCTTGGTATTGGATACCGGCGCAAAATTACCTTTGCTGAAACTCATATCAGGTAAGGGTTGCATGGGTACACTGTACAAACCATTGGATGTTCCCATGTACAGGCGGTTATCATACATGATGGCTGTATAACCCGATCCATCCTGCAACAAAGGTTTTATTTGTTTGATAGAACTGTTGTACGTTACCAGGTCAATACCATTATCAAGCCCCAGCCATAAATTGCGCTGGCTATCAGAATATATACTAAGCACATTGTTGTTTTGTAAACCCTCAGTACGTGAAAAACTCTGAATGATATTTCCTTTAAAATCGGTTATATAAACACCATTGTTATTAGTAGCCAAAGCCATCCAGTTTTTATTAACTGCAGTTGCTGCATAAATACGGTCGTTTTTAAACAGCGTATTATTAACAGATTCCTGTATTACTATTTTATTGTTGGCAAGGTTGTATAATCCATTTTTTAAAGTGGTTACAAGGGCGCTATCTGCATTGATGGATAAAATACCGGTAACAGCATCTCCGCCAGGCAAAATATTATTTTGTGAAACCGGAACCCAAACCTCATTTTCAAATTGTAAAAGGCCATTTTTATAATCCTGTGCATATAATTTGCCATTACAAGTGCCTAAAAAAGCCCACTCATTGGGCGCATTAAATACCTGGGCAGTTCTATCGGTAAATTTAAAAATTTTGGTAGGGGAGCGGAAATAGGTATTGCCTTTAAAAGTTCCAATATCCCACACATCACCAAACGATCTGTCTTTTTTAGGTATTTCATCAATAAGCGAATGAAAAACCAGTCTTCCATTTTCAGCAGGGGCAAAATATCCAATTTCATCTTGTCCGCCTACATATATGTATCCATTGGCGGCAATTTCAACCGATCGTACAATGGTTTTATTTGGTAGCGGATAATTATTCCAGTATTTACCATCAAAACTTAACAAGCCCTCATTATTGGCAAAATATACAATGCCGTTTTTATCCTGCTTAATATCCCAGTTTTGCAGGCCGGCTTTGTAAACTGGTTTTGCATAATTAATAATATCTGGCAGACCAATGGTATTTTGACATACCACCTGCAAGGGCAAGAAAATAAAAATAAGCAGCCGTTTCATATTTCTACCTTATAATCTGGATGAAGTTACACAAAATTTCCATGATGTAGTAATGTAGTACCAATGTAGTACTAAAAACGGGCTTTTTATACTTAGTGATGTAGTAATGATGTGGTTGAATAATTTTTAATTGTTGTGGTATTATCTACATTTACACTTAGAGAACCAACGATTTTTTGATAAC
Source organism: Chitinophagaceae bacterium (assembly GCA_043756605.1). Classification (GTDB taxonomy): domain Bacteria; phylum Bacteroidota; class Bacteroidia; order Chitinophagales; family Chitinophagaceae; genus Ferruginibacter. The sequence goes on along the minus strand of JAYURR010000120.1, from coordinate 72,820 downwards.
TAAAACGAACGCTGTATGAAAGTAAAATTCTTTTTGTTGTGTATGAGTATTCTGCTCAGCACTTTTTTCCTTAACCAGGCCTTTGGGCAAAATATTACCGCAACAGGTAATGTAAAAAACAAAATAACCGGCGATCCGGTTGTAGGTGCAAGTGTAAACCTGCAAGGTTCTACCACCACTACAACTACTGATGCCTCAGGAAATTTCACCATTTCTGTTCCCAAAGGAGCGAAATTAACAATTACCTCTATTGGCTATTCTTCATCATCCATCCAGATAAACAAAGCTGGATCGGTATCCATTTTGATGGACGAAACTTTTAATAGTCTGGATGAAGTGGTTGTTGTTGGTTACGGTACGCAAAAAGTGACCAAAGTATCGGGTGCCATTTCCGGCGTTAAGTCCGAAGCCATTTCAAAATTAAAGCCGGTAAGGGTAGAAGATGCCATACAGGGTGCTGCAGGTGTAAACGTTATTCAAAGTGGATCACCCGGAGCCGCGCCATTAATACTGATAAGAGGTATTCCTTCTTACAGAAACAACGGCCCGCTGGTAGTTGTTGATGGTGTGCCTCAGTCGCAGGCCGATCTTAATTCAATTAATCCGGGTGATATTGAAAGTATAAATATATTAAAGGATGCAGCTACTGCGGCCATTTATGGCGTAAGCGGTGGTAATGGTGTTGTAATTGTTACTACTAAAGGCGGACGTAAAAATCAAAAAACGGAGTTTAACCTTATCAGCACTTATGGTATTCAGGAAGTTACCAATACAGTTCCGGTATTGAATGCTGCTGAATATGGTGCCATGGTAAACGAAGGCAGTACTTTATCTGGCGGTAATATCGTTTTTCCAAATCTGTCGATACTTGGTAAAGGTACCAACTGGCAGGATCAGATTTTTAAACAGGCTCCCATACAATCGCATAATATAACTGCACGTGGTGGCTCTGAAAAAATCACTTACTTTTTATCAGGTGCATACTTAAGCCAGGGTGGTATTGTTGGCGGTATAGACAAATCGAGGTTTAACCGTATCAACTTTACATCCAATGTAGCTTTTGATCTTACCTCAAAACTTAAGTTTCTATTAAATGCCAATTATGTAAACCTGAGTTCAAAAGGTATTCAGGAAAACTCATTTAACAGCATCATCGGCAGCGCATTAAATTTCGATCCTACGGTTTCGGTTAGCAACAATGTTCCAAACACGGTTGGTCAATATGGTTTCAGCAACCTGCTTTTATCAGAAGTATTTAATCCGCTAACAAAACTTGATAATACCTACAATAAAAATGTAGGCAACAAAATTTACGGCAAATTTGAATTACAGTACGAAATAGTTAAAAACCTGAAATTAAACACCCGTTTTGGCTACACCAAATATGATGGTAATGCAAAAACATTTACGCCGCTTGTATTTTACGGTTTAAATAATGTTGATAATTCTATGAACGCCGATGGTTCAACCGTTATTGGCAAACACAACAGTGTGGCGCAGGAAAAAGCAAATTACAACACCTACACTTATGAGTTGTTTGGTAACTATAATTTTAAGTTACGCAAAAACCATGCTTTTGAAACCACGTTTGGTTTTTCAATGGCAAAAGCAAATGGCAACACGGCCGGCACCAGCAGGCAGGATGTACCTTTTAACAGTTGGGAGTTTGCAGATTATACTGCCGCAACCGGCACCAACTCTGCTACAAACCTGAATGCAAGTACCGGTTATTATTATCAGTACGAAAAAAGAAATGCTTCTTTATTTGGAAGGATAAATTACGATTATAAAGAAAAATATCTTGCCTCTGTAACGGCACGTCGTGATGGGTCTACCTCATTTGGTAACGAAAATAAATGGGGCGTTTTTCCTTCCGGTTCTTTGGGCTGGGTAGTTAGTAAAGAGAATTTTTTCAAATCAAAATTTATTGATTTCCTTAAAATACGTGGCAGTTACGGTGCCTTGGGTACAGATAATGTTGACCCTCAATATCGTTTTATACAAACTGATTACCTGGCCTCATTGTATGGCTCGGGCAACAGTATTGGTTACACATACGGCAATAATTTTTCATCAGGTTCTACACTTGGTTCTTTAGGTAACGAAAAAATAGGCTGGGAAAAACAACTGCAGATGAATGTGGGCTTTGATATGAATTTTTTCAAAAACAAATTCAACATTGCTGCCGATTATTATCAGAAAGAAACCCGTGGATTAATTTACCAGGCTTCTTTGCCTGCTGTGCTTTCGGGCGGCTTACCTGCTCCGTTTGATAATATCGGATCTACCAAAACCAGTGGTGTTGATATTACTTTAGCCTTTAATGGTAAAGTAGCCAAAAATCTTAAAGTTTCTACCTCAGCAACATTTACCTCAGTTAAAAACAAGGTAACCGGTACCAACGAAGAAGGTACAGCAAGAATACCTGGTGGTGGATATTTTAACGGACAATCTCAAACAGTAACTGTTTTTGAAAAAGGTAAAACTCCATATTATTATTATGGTTACAAAACACTTGGCCTGTTTCAAACAGCTGCCGAAATTGCTGCAAGTCCTGCACAGCCAGGCGCACAACCCGGCGATATTAAATTTGCCGATTTGAATGCAGATGGTGTAATTGATTCAAAAGATCAAACACAAATTGGTAATCCTTTTCCAAAGTTTACCATTGGCTGGAACCTGGCCCTGGAGTATAAAAACTTTGATCTGTCGGCTTTGGCTTATGCTTCTTCCGGCAACGATGTTTATCGTGCTTTGGAAAGAAATGCAAACTACACCAACAAATTCCGCAGTGTGTTAAGCAGGTGGACGGGCCCAGGAACAACCAACGATGCCCGTAGCCCACGCTACTCATTTACCGATGCCAATAACAACAGCCGTGTATCCGACAGATATGTAGAAGATGGTTCTTTTATTAAGATCAGAAACATTGTGCTGGGATATAATTTTCAACAGCGTGCTGTTAAAAGAATATTTAAAAGTGTAAGGTTGTATGGCCAGGTAAAAAATGCATTTACGTTTACCAATTACAGTGGTTACGATCCTGAAATATCAGCAGGTTTATCTGATGTAGGTATTGACCGTGGTGCTTATCCACAGGCAAGAACATACGCTGTAGGACTGGATATTAAATTTTAATTCAACGATCAAAAAATAGTAAGATGAAAAAAATACAAATAAAAATATTAAGCGTTTTGCTTGCCGGCAGCTTGCTTGCCGGTTGCAATAAATGGGTTGATTATGACCCGAAAGATGATTTTAAAATTACTGATCTGGAATATTTTAAAAGCGAATCTGATTACCGCTCCATAGCTGTAGGTGTGTATGCGCCATTGCAATGGCTTAACCAGGTTGTACCTGTTGGTGATATTATCTCTGATAACTCGGTTACAGGCGGCGAGAGTGCATCGGATGTACTTTCTCTGCAGCAGATAAACAATTTTTCACACACATCGGTTAACGGAACCACAGCAGATCTGTGGCAGTCGGCTTACGAAGGTATTAACCGTGCCAATTACATGTATCAGTATAAAGATAAAAATCCCGCAGGCCAAACCATTTCGTTTGTTGGTAAAGATGCGTTGTATGGAGAGGTTTATTTTGCAAGAGCATACTACTATTTTACACTCGTAAAAATGTATGGTGGTGTGCCTTTGTTTACAGATAAGCGTTTGGGCATTTCAGATTTAAGCAGCATTAAAAGAGCATCTGCTGCAGATGTTTACAAACAAATTGAAACAGACCTTACCAACGCTATTGCGGTATTGCCTGTTGTGCAGGTAGAAAAAGGAAGAGCAACCAAATACGCAGCACAGGCTTTACTGGGCAAGGTTTATCTGTATCAGAATAAATTTCCTGCCGCAGGCCCTATGCTTGATAACGTAATTAATTCCAATGCATTTTCATTAGTGAGCGATTTTGGTTCTATGTTTTTGCCTTCAGGCGAAAATGGCCCTGAGTCTGTTTTTGAAATACAATACTCAAACGGATCGGCTACGTACGATTGGGCGCATGTTACCCGTGGACAAGGAAATTATTCGGTACAGCAATGTGGTGTACGTGGTTTAAACGGATCGGCAGCCATGCCTTATAACCCGGGCTGGAGCACCAATTTACCTACTCAAAACCTGGCAGCAGCCTATGCAGCAGGCGATAAAAGAAAAGGCGTAACCGTACTGGATATTGAAGCTTACAAAACTGCAAATCCTGCATTAAATATTACTTACCAGATTGCACCTTATCAAAACACTGGTTTATACAATCAAAAATATTTACCACGCAAAGGCGAAACATCTGGCCAGATTGAGTTGAATTATTCAAACAACTTCCGCACCATTCGCTATGCTGATGTGTTGCTGATGGCTGCCGAAGCATACAATAAATCGGGCAACGATTTTAAAGCGCAAACCTATTTAAACCTGGTTCGCCGCCGTGCCTTTGGCAATAATTTAAATGATATTAATTTAACCGGAACTGCTTTGTATGATGCCATCTTAAATGAAAGAAGACTGGAACTGGCCATGGAAGGCGAACGCTTTTTTGACCTGGTGAGAACCGGCAAAGCAGCGTCGGTATTATCTCCTTTAGGATTTGTTGCAGGCAAGCATGAGTTGTTTCCCATACCGCAAGGCGAAGTTGATCTGGCGGGTTTAACCCAAAACCCCGGATACTAATCTTAAACTAACTAAAAATAACGATTATGAATGCAATAAAATATTTCTTCAGCGGTTTGATGATGATCATCATTTTAGCTGCCTGTAATAAAGTTGATACAGATGATGTATCGTTTGTAGATGCCATTACTGCACCGGCTAAACTTTCGGTAATGTTTGATATTACACAGGATAACACAGGCATGGTTACTATTACGCCAAACGGCGAAGGCGCTGTTTATTACGATGTTTATTATGGCGATGCTACTACCACTCCTGCAAATGTAGCTGCCGGTAAAAACACAAAACATGCGTATGCAGAAGGTTTGTACAATGTTAAAATTGTGGCACATGCATTAAATGGTAAAACAACAGAACTGATACAGAAGCTCACAGTATCCTTCCGGGCACCGGAAAACCTGGTAGTAACCTGGGCCATAGATGCAGCCAATAATTTTAAAGTAAATCTGTCGGCAACTGCTTTGTACGAAACAGCTTTTAAAGTGTTTTGGGGAGATGTTGCCAATGAGCCCGGCCAGCCGTTTTTAGAAGGCCAAAACCTGAGCCATACCTATGCTTCAGTAGGTTCTTATACACTAAGAGTTGTAGCTTACAGCGGTGGCGCTGCAACAACAACTTACACCACAACAGTAAATATTGTAGATCCCGTTTTAATTCCAATAACTTTTGAGTCGGCCACTGTTAATTATGCCTTTACCAATTTTGGTGGTGCAACTGCAACCAGAATTGCAAACCCGCAAATCAATGGCATAAATACCAGCGCCAATGTTGGCCGTATGGTAAAAAATGCCCCCGAAGTTTGGGCGGGTAGTTTTTTAACCTTGGGTGGCCCCATCGATTTTTCTGCCAATAAGGTTTTTCGTATGAAAGTTTTTTCGCCAAGAGTTGGTGCCAAGGTATTACTAAAGGTAGAAAATCTTACAAATGGCGGAATTTCTTTTGAAAAAGAAGTGCTTACCACCGTTGCTAATAGCTGGGAGGATATGGCTTTCGATTTCAGAACAATCAACACCGGCAATTCCTACTCAAAAGTGGTATTGATTTTTGATTTGGGTATTGTAGGAGATGGATCTGCTAATTTTACCTGGTTGTTTGATGATATCAGACTTACCAACCAGATGCCGGTTAGTATTTTAAATTTGCCGGTAACTTTTGATTTACCGGGTGTAAATTATGAAGTAACCGATTTTGGTGATAACCAGAGCGTTGCTGCTGTTGACCCAACCAATGCTGGCAATAATGTTAAAAAAACAACCAAGCCAAATGGAGCGCAAACATGGGCCGGTACTACAATAGGAGCTGGCTTTACTGCTGCGCTGCCTTTTACAGCAACCAAAACACAAATGAGTGTAAGGGTATATTCGCCTGCTGCAGGTATAAGAATAAGATTAAAAGTAGAAGACCGTAACAACAATACACGATCTGTTGAAACAGAAGCGATGACACAGGCTGCAAATACCTGGGAAACATTGATATTCGATTTTGCCAACCAATCTTCCGGTACTGCCGCATTAAATCTTACGTACACCTACAATATGGCTTCCATCTTTTTTGATTTCGGAAACCCCGGAACAGGTAGGGTATTTTATTGGGATGATGTAAGTTTTCTGGCAACAAACACAACGCCTAATTACCTGGCATTGCCTATAGATTTTCAATCAACCACATATCCTTATCCATTTATAAACTTTGGCGGTGCTGCTGCATCTGTAGTAAACAATCCAAACGCATCGGGCATTAATACCAGCTCAAAAGTTGGCAAAATGGTTAAAGGGGCTCCGGAAGTTTGGGCTGGTGCTTTTTTAGAACTGGTTAACCCTATTAATTTTTCGGTGTTAAAAACTTTTAAAGTAAAAGTATATTCTCCAAGGGTGGGAGCCAGGCTGCTTTTAAAAGTAGAAAATGCTACCAATGGCGGTATCAGTTTCGAAAAAGAAGCAACCACAACTGTTGCCAATGGATGGGAAGAACTCAGTTTTGATTTTTCTGCCATCAACGTTGGTAATTCCTATTCAAAAGTAGTTTTGATTTTCGACCTTGGTACCCCCGGCGACGGATCTCCAAACTATACTTTTTATTTTGATGACATCAGACTTAATTAATTTTTAAAAATAAAATTATGACAACGAATAAAAAATCAATGCTACTTGCATTACTTATTACAGTATTTGCATTTACCGCATGTAAAAAAGCCGAATATACTATTGGCGATATTGTTGCACCATCAAACCTAACACTTACAGCCATAGTTGTTGGTACAGATGTAAGTAATCCTTTTGGAAACGGAACCGGCAAAGTACAAATAAGTGTTCGTGCCGATAATGCACTTACCTATAAAATTGACTTTGGCGATGGCACCGCACCAGCATTGGTGCCTGGTGGAGATACCACCTATAAATATGGTGCCCCAGGTACCGCAGAGTATAATATTACCGTTAATGCAATAGGTAAAGCCGGTACAACAAGTACCATTACCAAAAAGGTAAAAGTATTTGTAAACTTTACAATACCTGCTGGTATATTAAGTGGCCTTACAGGTGGCTCATCAAAAATCTGGCAAACCGATCATGATGCGCCGGGGCATTTTGGAGTAGGAGCTTCTAATGAGTTTTTTGCAAATTATTATGCAGCTACGCCCAACTCACGTGAGGCATGTGCTTATGATGATGATATCACATTCAGCAAAGATGCAAACGACAATGTATTCATGTCAATTAATAATAAAGGAGCCTCTTTTTCTATTGGCGCTTCAACTGCGTTTTATGGTTTTGGTGGGGGAGATGGATGCTATGCAATAAACACCGGAGGTAATAAAAAACTGATTTTTATGGATGCAACTACTGCATCAACACCGGCACAATCAACACGTATTCAATTTACAGTGCCGGGAAACGGTATTATTAATTTTGGAACCGGCGGTATTACCTACGAAATACTGTCTATTTCTGCTACGCAGGTTCATCTGCGTAACATTGGGTCAGATGGTAATTCATGGTATCAGAAACTGATTAAAAAATAAAGTTTCTCAGATGAAAAGTCATAATTAAATATGGCTTTCAGGGTGAAACAGCATTGAAATATTTTTAAGCTCTTTGCAAATAAGAACAAGTAAAAATTTTCTCAGCTTCGCTGCGAAAAGAGGTTAGCCACAAAGGCACAAAGCATAAAAATGCTACGCATTTTTCCTTAGTGCCTTCGAGCCTTTGTGGCTAAATTCAATTTTGTAAAAAATTGTATATTAATCTTATAAATACTTGTTGTTTGCAGTTTGTTGAAACTGGCTTAACGTAAAGGAGCTGTGTTCTACAAACATACACTGACAGCTTTTATGCAACACAATCATTTAAAAGTAACCTATATGCCACTATTAAAAAATGCTTTCAAACTGTTTTTCCTGTTCATTACTGCGGCCAGTTGCAGTAAAGGTAATTCGGGCACCGGCGGTAGCGGAGGCGGCACACAAACTGCCCCTACAAACCTGGTGGTAACAGCAACCCCAGCTACAGATGGTAGCGGCAATGTAGCCTTTATTGCCACCGCCACCAATGCTGTTACCTATACTTACGAGTATGGCAATGGTGTTATTGAAATTGTACCTGGTGGTTTAATAACCTACAAATACACAACAAACGGTAATATTACTTATACGGTAAACGTAACTGCAAAAAGCAGCGCTGGCCTTACCATCAGTAAATCAATAACGGTAAACGTAAATGTAACCGGAGGCGGAACACCAACGTTGGTATTTAGTGATGAGTTTAATACCAATGGCGCACCCGACCCATCCAAATGGGGATACGAAACCGGTACCGGCAGCGGCGGCTGGGGAAATAATGAACTGCAGTATTATACAACCAGGCCCGAAAATTCGATTGTGCAGGGCGGGGTGTTAAAAATTATGGCCATTAAAGAAAATTATATGGGCAGTACTTACACTTCGGCCCGAATGTTATCAAAAGGAAAATATTCTTTTAAGTACGGTAGAATGGAAATAAGGGCCAAATTTCCTACAGGAGTTGGTACCTGGCCGGCTGGGTGGATGATGGGAGATAATATAACCACGGTTGGCTGGCCAAACTGCGGCGAAATTGATGTGGTAGAGCATTTGGGCCGTGATTTGAATAAGATATATGGTACACTGCATTACCCCGGCCGTTCGGGTGGTAACGCAGATGGAAACACCATTATGATACCGGATGCCACCACAGCTTTTCATACCTATGCGGTTGAATGGTCGGCAACATCAGTAAAATTATATGTAGATGCACAGTTGTTTCACACAGTAAATAATTCAACAGCATTGCCATTTAATCAAAATTTTTTCATCTTATTAAACATGGCCATGGGCGGCAATTTTGGTGGTGCGGTTGATCCTGCATTTACCAATGCAACCTTTGAGATTGATTATGTGAGGGTTTATCAATAAAAGTTGAAAGTTGAAAGTTACCAGTTGAATGTTGAAAGTTATAAGTTGACAGTTGAAAGTTGACGGTTTAAATTTAAATAATCATCAACCTTCAACCATCAACCTCCAAAGGCAGTTAGTTTTTTCATAAGCAATCGTAATTAAGCGGCTCGTATTCACTTATCCAGGTAGATACTCCCGCTTTTTTTAACCCCGGATTTTTTTAAGTTTAAACCAGTTTTTGATAATGCATATTCAATCCAAAATAAAAATAATTGCTGCACTTTTTTTGATGATGCTGCAATTAACTATTGCTGCACAAAACAGTGCAAGGCAACCCTTTTCGGTAGAAGAAAAAGTTAATGTTCTGTTGCAGAAAATGACCCTGGAAGAAAAAATAGGGCAGATGAACCAGTACAACGGCTTTTGGGAAGTTACGGGCCCGGTACCCAAAGATGGTGATGCTAAAAAGAAATACGATCACCTGCGCAAAGGCATGGTGGGTGCTGTTTTAAATGTAAAAGGGGCCGATAATGTACGTAAACTGCAGGAGATTGCTGTTAAAGAAACACGCCTGGGAATTCCGTTATTATTTGGGTTCGATGTAATACATGGCCATAAAACATTATTCCCTATACCGCTGGGCGAAGCTGCCAGTTGGGATCTGGTGGCCATTGAAAAATCGGCCCGGGTTGCAGCCATTGAAGCATCTGCCGCAGGCATAAACTGGACCTTTGCGCCCATGGTAGATATTACCCGTGATGCCCGCTGGGGACGGGTAATGGAAGGGGCAGGAGAAGATACTTATCTGGGCAGCAAAATTGGTGCAGCCCGTATTCATGGTTTTCAGGGCGATGACCTGTTGGCCAACAACAGCATTGCAGCCTGTGTAAAACACTTTGCCGGTTATGGCTTTGCCGAATCGGGCAAGGATTATAATACCGTTGATGTGGGCACATCTACCTTATACAATGTAATATTGCCCCCTTTTAAAGCAGCTGTTGATGCCGGTGTGCTTACCATCATGAACTCGTTTAACGTATTAAACGGCGTACCTGCCACCGGCAATAAATTTTTACAAAAAGATATTTTAAAAGATGCCTGGAAGTTTAAGGGCTTTGTAGTATCCGACTGGGGCTCAGGCTCCGAAATGATTGCCCATGGCTTTGCAAAAGATTTAAAACAGGCTGCCGAGCAAAGTGTAAACGCCGGCAGCGATATGGATATGGAATCGTATGCCTACGTGGCACACCTGAAAGAGTTGGTAGAAAACGGAAAAGTTGATATTAAAGTGGTAGATGATGCCGTAAAAAGAATACTTGCGGTAAAATTTAAAATGGGATTGTTTGATGACCCCTACAAATACTGCGATGCGGCCCGTGAAAAGGAACTAACTTATAACGCATCCAACATGGCAGCAGCTTTGGACGTGGCCAAAAAATCAATTGTATTACTAAAAAACAGTTTGATACAGGGTAGTGGAAAGTCGTTGTTGCCGATTGCAAAAAATCAGCAAAAAATTGCAGTAATTGGTGCTTTGGCCGATGATAAAAACAGTCCTTTGGGTGGCTGGCGCATTGGCAGCGATGATAATACGGCTGTATCGGTAATAGAGGGGTTGAAAAAATACACAGCCAATTTTACTTACGCCAAAGGAGCCGAGGTTATAATTGGTAAAACCGACTTTATAAACGAAGTAAAAATAAACGAAACTGATAAAAGCGGATTTAAAGCAGCGGTACAATTAGCTAAAAATTCTCAACTAGTAATCATGGTATTAGGTGAGCATGGTTACCAGACCGGCGAGGGCCGCAGCCGCAGTAAATTAGATTTACCGGGCGTGCAGCAGCAGCTTTTAGAAGCTGTGTATGCGGTAAATAAAAACATTGTTTTGGTATTGATGAATGGCCGCCCGCTGGCCATTACCTGGGCCGATGAACATATACCAACCATAGTAGAAGCCTGGCAACTTGGCACTCAAACGGGCAATGCCATTGCTGAAGTGCTTTACGGCGATTATAATCCTTCGGGCAAACTACCCATGACTTTTCCACGCAGTGTGGGCCAGGTGCCAATTTATTACAATTATTTAAGCACAGGCCGCCCGGGTCCAAATAAGCTTGTTTTCTGGAGCCATTGGGGCGATGAGAGTAACAAACCGCTTTACCCGTTTGGCTATGGCTTAAGCTATACCAAGTTTGCTTACAGTAATTTAACTATAAACGATGTTGACCCAGCCAATGTGCAAATAACTGTAACCGTAAAAAATACCGGTAAAACAGATGGCGAAGAAGTTGCTCAATTATATATACAAGATAAAATTGCCAGTGTTGTAAGGCCGGTTAAAGAATTAAAAGGCTTCAGTAAATTTATGTTGAAGGCAGGTGAAGCCCGCCAGGTAACATTTACATTAACTGCTGCCGAACTTGGTTTTTATAATAACGAAGGTGTGTTTATTGTAGAGCCAGGTGAATTTGGTATTATGGTTGGCGGAAATTCAGCAGAAGGTATTAGCGGGGGTTTTACGCTTAAATAGACAAAAACGCATAAAAAAGGGGCCAAAGTAAAAACTTAGCCCCGTTTAATCCAATATCCTATGAAAAACCAGTACAAAGATGCCCCTTAATATTTTATTCATTGTTATAGAGTTGTTATAATGATTTACATAATTCGATAGTTTTCAATTGCCTGTCTCTAATTTATTAGCTGTTTTCTTAATTCTTCAGCATTTTAAAACAAATTATCTCAATAGATTGATTTGTATTTTAAAGTAAACCTTCAATTATAGTGCAGATAGCTTTTCTATATTTAATATTTACCTTTCTTTTTAAACATTAAAAGAAAGGTAAAGGAGTGGTAAAGTAAGCTAGGCGGAAAAGTCTATTTAACATAATATTAATTATAAGCAAATTGTAAACTCTTTAAATGTAGGCTGGTATTGGCTTATGGCTGATTCATCATTTAAAATGTACAAGCAAAGCCAGGTTCTTGCTACATACACAAACACCGGCATTAATGCCGGTGTTTTAAAATTATATCGTTTTGTTTATTTGCTTTTCAGCAGCTTTTTATTGTTTAGGTTTTGCTTTTTTTACCGGCGGGGTATCATCAATTACAAAGCCCCAATCCGCCATAGTTTTGGGGCTGTTTGTAAAGCGGCCTTTTAAGGTGTTTTTACTTGTTGTTAAAGCAGATTTTACTTTTGCCGATTTAGCGTCACGTTGCCTGAATAATTTTTCGGCCTGGTCGGCAAGCTTTACGGCTTGGGCATGCAATTCCAGGCTTGGCTTTATCAGCGGCCCACTTACTGCCCAGTCTTCGCCATCTAAATCATTAAGTATTGAGTTTTCACCATCTTTCAGGTGTTTTTCATACACCATTTGTGCAAGTTCCATTTGATCTTTAAAATTTGGGCTTATTACAACACGGCCCTTGGTTAATTTTGCCATTAGTTTACGTTTTAAAAGTTTATTAATAATACGATATAATATTCCTCTAATTTATAATACCAATTACATATTTGCAACAAAAATATGTTAAATATTTTTTATTGTTATTATAATGTATATTTTTTTAATAAAGATTGGTTTTGCTAAAATAAATCTGTAAATTTTTATACCAACCCTGCGGTATTTGAAGCCATAATTGCCATAATTAAAGCCAAAGATGTAGAATATGGCTTCAAAATCACTGATCTTGTTACCAAATTTGTAGAATTTGGCATTAATGATGGCAAATTTGTTATCAAATTCGTAATGTTCATCAACAAATATGTGACTTTGTTGATGAACATTTATAGAAAAGCTTGATTTTTATATAATTTTAAACAAACAGCAGAAAGCGTCTTTGTTGCATCAGGCCCGGGCAGATATTGTAATTGCTTACAGCAATCTATTTAAGTTAAGCCTCTGCGAGGCGATAATTTGGTAGATTTAGGAAAATGAGCTTTAGAAGCCACATTCTGGCGATATTTTATCTAAGTTGGCCATAAAGCAGTGTCGCTCCGCCGAAGTGGCTTTTAAATTGGTTTTCGTTCCGGGCATTTCATCAGAGAGCATCATAGGTTACCCGTATTTATTTTTTACTGGCTGCCAAGGCTTTAAAAAAATCAACAGCCTGGTTGTTCATTTTGGTGGCTGTTAATTTGCCATTTGCCAAGTATAAAAAATGCTGGCATCCATCTCCGGAGTAATTAAATGAAATTTCGCCTGCCAGACTTCCTTTTTTATAAAAAAGTGCATTGCCATCGTAGCCGCACTTAAATTGTTCAGTTTCTTTGCCGTTGGCAAAATGCATCAGATCTTTTATGGCATACTGGCTGTTGGTTTCAACTACTTTAATAATAGAATCGGTGCCGGGCTTTATAAATCTGATAGACAAGCTATCGCTGCCCTGCAGTTGGTTAACCAGCGGCGAATTGCCGCAGGAAATAAGTAATAGGCTTACCGCAATACATAGGATAAGTTTCATTGGTGATTAATTTATACTAAGATAAAAAACATTTGGCTACAACGGATCTGTTTTACAAAAAGTATATTTAAAAGATACATGGTTGCTTCAAAAAAAATCTACTACTCAATAATACTAAAGTTGGTTACTACCTGCCAACAACCGGTATAATTACCTGCTTAATTACAGTAGTACTACCAACTGCTAACAGCAGGCAGCAATATAGTTTTGTGCTATCAAAAAAAACATTAAAACTTAAAACAAAAAAATGAAAAAATTATTTTTAGTTGCTATTGCATCATTGGCATTATTTGTAAGTTCTTGTAAAAAAGACGATTGTCCTGCACCTGTAATTCCACCAGATTTAAGTGGTACCACTTTTACTGGTACTGCCAATGTACCTGGTTTAAGCCTAGCCAACAAAGCCTGGGTACTTAATTTTAATGCAGATGGTACATTAAGCGGCTCTTTTACAAATGGCAGTTCTTTTGCGGTTAACGGTACGTGGAACCTTACTCCTAATACCACTACAGTAAGGTTATTTTTTACACTGGCAACTGTTTCCGGTAGTTATATTGGCCAGGCAACACTTACAACAAACAATACAAAACTTGAAAGTGGTATTGCAACAAATGCCACTTCCCCATCGGCCAATTTAAATTTTACGGTAACCAAATCATAATACCTCACATTAAATGCAACAATGGTTTTGAAATTAAATTTCAAAACCATTGTTGTTATAAACCTGCTGAAATTTATCTGCAAATCATACACAAAGGCAACATACATTTAATATTGGTTCGATTGTTGAAATTGTTGATTGTTAAACTTTATTATTTCACTCTAATTACAACAATTATGAAACAACTGATCAATTTCCGTTTTAAAGCTATTCTTTTATTAATGGTAGCTGCCTTTTACAAAACCATTGCAATTGCACAGGACAGTACTACCAAAATTACCGAGCAGGTAAACAAAACAACAACCGAAACATCTACCCAAATTGAGCCATGGGTATGGATTGTGGGCGGCGCTGTGCTGATTTTGATACTGGTTGCACTGCTGCGTGGCAATAAAAGCAGTGGTACTACAGATAAAGTTACAGTTACCAAAACTGTAAGCAGAGATACCGATGTTTAATTTTATGCAGGCATAAATAAGGTCAGATTATAAACTCTATTAACCGGGTAGCTGGTGTAGATATATTTCCTCATTATTAATTTATAACCAAATTAATAATGAGGAAATTCACTTTTTGGCCGCATATTCTGAATTACTTCATATTTTCTTAACATTTTGAAGGTTGTAAAATTTAAGGATGGTATGTAATTTGGATAATTACCTAAAAAAAATATCATGACTTATAAACTAATAACAGCCCTTTGCCTGAGTGCAATTACAGCAGCCGTGGTTTTTGCAGCTATAAAAAACAGAAAAAAAATTAAACGTAAGCAGGTTGCAGATGAGGGATATGAGACTGCTTACGATATTCTTTTCCCATTAAAAAAGAACAAAAAATATAAAACTGCCTGATAGTTACAATTAATTTTAGAAAAAAATAATGGTACAGGCCAGCATAAATTTTTTGCATACATATCAGGTACGCTATTATAACAATTAATTGATTGTATTTTTACCTGATCAATTTTATATTTAAATAAAGAATACATTTTAGTTTAAAACCATAAATGTATTTTTTTTATGGCTATAAAAATGTGTTATAAATTAATCTACCTGTCTGAATGATATCATCTGATAATATAGTTTTGGCAGCAGCAACAGATACCGGCATTACCGGCATTTATCATTTAAAACGCTTTTGGAGCAAAGCTGTTGCAGGCCCGCATGTAGTAAATCAATACCCCGATGAAAATTTATTGGATAATGCACTGATTGATATATTAGGTATTGGCCTGCTGCCAGCTTATCAATTTTTATATGGGCAAAAACCCGACTTTCAAGCTTTTGAAAAATGGGTAATAGCAAACTCAAATGGTACTATTGATGAAAAAATTGTGCAACAATGCAATGCGCTCTTTAATAACATAAACCTGCAAGAAAAAATAATTGAAACAGATGTGCTTACAGCAGATGATTTGGCTTTTTGGGAAATAAATGGTTATGTAATTATCAGAAATGCAGTTACTGACCTGGACTGTGCCGCCAGCCGCAAAGCCATTATGGAGTATATTGAAATGGATGAGCATGATAAAGCAACCTGGTATAAAGCAAGTGAAACCATGCAGGGCATTATGGTTACCTTATATAGAAATGATGCCATTGATAAAAACAGAAACTCACCTAAAATCAAAAGAGCATTTGAGCAATTGTGTAAGCGTACAGATCTGATAGTTACCACAGATAAATGTGGCTTTAATCCACCGGAAACAGCATCTTTTACATACAAAGGTACCGGCCTTCATTGGGATGTAAGTCTGGCCACGCCAATACCTTTTGGTACCCAGGGCATTTTGTATTTAACCGATACGGCGGCTAATCAGGGCGCTTTAACAGTAGTGCCTGGTTTTCAGCATAAGATTGAGCAATGGCTGAACGATTTGCCGGAAAAGATTAACCCAAGAGAAATAGATTTTACCATATTTAACCCCATCTCTATTGCTGCCAATGCCGGCGATTTTATAATATGGAACCATAAACTGCCACACAGCAGCAGCCCTAACAAAGCCGCTTTACCCAGAATTGTGCAGTATATAAATTGGTATGCACCACTGCAGAAAATACAGCAAGTATGGAAATAGAATCTGGTTGCAAGTTGTGGGAGTTAATTTATTTAGTCCCGTTAGGCACAATAGACTGGTAGAAAAAGGGCAAGAATGTAAATAAATGCCGTAGGCATGATAGAAGATCTCGGCAATCTGTTGTGCCTACGGCACTTTTCTTATATATTTTAATATTTCTACCAATCTTTTGCCTCTACGATGCATTAAAAGATTAACTCCGGCAACGGGTTAAGTTTGCATAGTTTATTATCGTTCTATTATATAAAAAAACCGGCCAATAGCCGGTTGCATTTTAATGGTTTAAAATATAGCTATTTAATTACAGTCATATTGTCTTCTTCCCTGCTTTTATTCAGGTATTTCCATAAATCGCTTTGCGCCACCTGCGGGTTTACCTTTTTTATACTCAAACGGCCCGTAAACGCCTGATAATCCTTTGATCGGTTGGTTACAAAAAGGCCATCTAAATAACTTTCATTTCCGCTGTTTGCAAAGTCGAGTACATTTAGCTGAATTACGTTTTTATCAGGCCCGCCGGGATAATTATTTTCAAGCGATTTTGAATCCTGCATTACAATTTTGCCATCTTTTGCAATTCGTACGTTAATTTTTTTAATGCCGTAATATTTTGTGCCGTTCAGCACATAATAAGTGTGCGAAAAGCCGGCAAGCTTACCGTTTACCTTAGTAATAACAATTTCGTACTCAAGAGATTGTTTTGTGGAATCGTTGTACATGGTTCCTTTCCAAAGGCCGGTAATATCCTGGCAAAAAACCATCATTGGGCAGCATATAGCTACAATCAGGGGTATTAAGTATTTCATAGGTTGGGTTTTAGGATATTTATAAACTTATAACGTACAATTGAGTATTTTATTTTATAAAATAAAAAAAGGGATGGCTTTTAAAAAAAGTCAACCCTTTTGTTTAACTATTACAAAGAGTAAATTTACAGCAACTTTATAATGTGCATATTTAAAGGCAAAGCTGTCACTAATTATTTTTTTCTGGCCTTCATGGCAATAAATACAATAATGAGTACTACTGCTATCACTAAAAAAATACCAAAACCCATACCGGCTTTAAATATGCCGGCAATTGCTTCGCAAGAGCTTAGCAAAAATGTAATGGCAAATAAACCCAATACCGTAATACTATTAAAAGGCTTTATTTTTTTTTGGTTTGAAATTTTATTCAAATGGTCCTGATTGTTTTGTAAAAGCTTCATATTAATAATTTTAGGTTACAACAAAAGTGATTGTTTTCTCTATAGCAACTGTTATACAATCTTTTAGTTTATTTATATAATTCATCACCAGATTTTCTATTTTATCAACTACATCTGCATGCATATTATGTACGTACATATGGCGTGGGTAAAATAATTTTAAATACATTTTTCGGGTTGATGTTGATATGTGTTTGCTGCAATGCAAACGCCCAGTTAATTGATAACAGTTCTACCTTCCGCAACATTGGCCGCAACAGTTACTTTCGTTTCCATTACGATAATGATTATTTTACCAAATCGGATGAGTATTACAGCCAGGGCATTACATTTGATTTTGTGCATCCGGCAATAAAAAGATTTCCACTGGCAAAGCTGCTCTGGAAGCCATTTGCAGGCAAGCCACAATTCGGCATCAGTTTTAATTTGTTTGGCTACACGCCCACTTCTATTTTAAGCGATAGCATTTTGTATGGCGACAGGCCATTTAATGCCAACATCTCTTTAAAAACATTTTTAATTCAGGTAGATGAAATAAAGCATCAGCAAATTTCAACTGCATTTAGTGTAGGTGTTATGGGGCCAGCTGCTTTGGGTTTTGAGATTCAATATAATATACACAAATGGTTAAAAAATCCATTGCCGCATGGATGGGAATTTCAGACTAAAAATGACATCATCATCAATTATCAGCTTAACTACGAAAAACAACTTGTAGCAGCAGGTAATAATTTTTTGCTGAACGCAGCCGCAGAAGCAAGGCTTGGCAGCTTAAATACAAAAGCAACCGGCGGATTTAATTTAATGGCTGGCCGGTTTAATAAAAGATACACAGCAGTTACAAATAAGAAAAGAAAAGCTGAATATTATTTTTACGCCCAAAGCAGGGTAAATATTATTGGTTACGATGCAAGCATGCAAGGCGGATTATTAAACCGCAAAAGCCCGTACCTAATTGCTGCAGCAGATGTTAACCGCATAACTTTTCAGGCAGATGCAGGCATCATCGTTAATTTCCGTAAACTATATCTCTCCTACACACAATCCATTCTTACCAAAGAATTCCGTACCGGTAAATACCATCGTTGGGGTGGCATAAGCGTTGGGTTTGCTTTATAGCATCTCATAAATTATGCAGGTGAAAATACCTGCTTTACCAATCAGGTTATAATGCGTTATAAATTACTGGCTTATTTGTATTAGTTTGTTACTGCAAATAATTAGTTACCATTTTTAACCCCCTAACAGCATTTATGAAACAAACAATCATTGGTTGTATTGCCTTTATGGCTATTGCTTTAAGTTGCAATAACAATCCCCAAAAAGAAACCATATCGGCAGAAGCTTATGCAGGCCCGCCTTACACCGTACAATTGGTGGAATATGTAAATGAAAAACTGCCCGATCTGCACTCTTACACCCATGCCATTTACAAAGATAAAATTGTGATGCTTGGTGGGCGTACCAACGGTTTGCATGGCGGTACTTATCAATTCGACCGGTCAAACTCAAACAAAACAATTTATGTAATCGACACAAAAAATTGGGCAGAGCCAACTCAATGGAATGTACTTACTATGCCAGAATCAAAAATAATGTTACCCGGCATTAATACATCGCAGTTTATAGCAAATAACGCACAGTTTTTTACTGAAGATAGTGTGCTTTATATTGTAGGGGGTTTATTGGGTGCCAATGTACCCACACAGCTAAAAAATCCAAAAGACCCAAATTCGGGAGTAGAATTATTGTCATCTGCAAAGCCACAAAATGCACAAGCTCCAACCGGGCCAATTACATTACCGTACATAACTGCCATCAATTTACCGGCGTTAATTAATATGGTGATTGATAACAAAGCTACCATGCCAGCAAATTCAATTCGGCAGGTGCTGGATTCAAGCCTGGCTGTTACCGGTGGAGAAATAAGTGCCCTTAACAAAACCGTTCACCTGGTATTTGGCTGGAATTTTTCTACCCCTGCTGTAGGCACTGGTGATCTTTATACCCATCAAATAAGAACTTTTACTTACAAAGATGATGGTATAACTTTAACAATAAGTCCGGTATCAGTTTGTAAAACCTGTTGGGATGGCCAGCCTGATACAGCTACTGCCGGTAATTTTCGGCGGCGTGATGGCAGTATGAGTGCCATGATTGACCCGGCAGATGGCAGCCAGACATTAATGTATTATTCAGGTGTATTTAAAAATGGCAATACCAATTTTGATTCACCAGTATGGTATGGAAAAGATGCTGCAGCAGAGCAACCTTTTGTAATGCGCTCTAACGTTTATACCTGCCAGGTGGTGCCAGTTTACAGTAAACAAAATAAAACAGCTTACGCTACTTTAATGGGCGGTATGAAGAATGCAGCCTATAACGGCGGGCCAATAACCACACCGGTAGCGCTTACTGCAACCAATGCACCGCTTATTGCAACCGATGGTAACAACCCTTTTGATCATATACCTTTCAGCAACCAGTTTTCAACAATTATGGTTGATGGTAAGCATAATTTTTCGCAATACCTTTTACCAGATTCATTCCCAAATACAATAACTCCATTTATACTTCCGGCATCTGCAAAAGATTCTGTTGCTGCGGTAACATTGCCAGCAGGCTCTGTTGCGTACAATGGATCAGAGTCTGAAATGATGTGGACATTAAAAACCAATATGATGCCCAACGGCGTGGTTGATTATGATGCATTTATTAAAGCCAACCCCAAAGGCGCTGCAGTTGGCTATTTGCACGGTGGCATCTTATCGGCACTTACAAATGTATTTGGAAAAAAAGCTGCACATTTTTCTGTTGCAAGCAACCGGATTTTTGCGGTGAAGATTGTGCCGGTGGGTAAGTAAAAATTTAGTAAGAAAAGTGTCCCACAAAGGCGCAAAGAATACAAAGGAAAATTTAAATAGATTTTACAAAAGCTTTGTGTGCTTCGTGGGATAAAATTAAAAGACCAGATTTTAAGAAACTAAAAATAGATATCCCACAGAGGCGCAAAGAACACAAAGAAAGAATGAAGTCTTACAATCAAACTTTGTGCGCCTGGTGACTTTGTGGGACACCTTCCATCATTCAAACAAAAATTAATAGATGAAACAAACCCAGTTTACTGTTGCTGATTATTTATTAACCCGGTTAAAACAATTGAACGTTACCGATATTTTTCAAATACCGGGCGATTATGTAAAACACTTTACCCAGGCACTGGAGCATTTTGATGGCATCAAAACAATTGGTGCAGCTAACGAACTGGATGCAGGTTATGCAGCAGATGCTTATGGCCGCACCAGAGGCCTGGGTGCCGTATCACTGCAATTTGGCGTAAGTACTTTTAGTGTATTAAATGCAATTGCGGGTGCTTATGTAGAACGCAGCCCCGTGGTGGTTATAAGCGCCTGCCCAGGCTCCGATGCACGGCAGATGACCAACATGTATGATGTACTTTTTCATCACTCAACCGGTAATTTAAAAGCCGATCAGCAAGTGATGGAGCAGGTTACTGTTGCTGCAGAAACACTCAGCACATCTGTTGGCGCACCCGAAAAAATTGACAACTTGTTGATTGCTGCCATCACACATAAAAGGCCCGTTTATATTGCTTGTTATAAAGAAGTATGGGCCGAGCCTTGCCCCAAACCATCATCCAAAACATTGCAACCGCTTGTTTTAAAAAGTGAGCCTGCGGCCTTGGCCAATGCGGTTAATAATGCCTGGGCAACGCTTACCGCAAAAGATAGTAATAATAAACCGCTGGTAAAAAACCCGTTAATATTTGCTGGTGTAGAAGTGCTGAGGTTTGGTCTGTCTGATTTATTGCAGCAACTCATTGATGCCAGCGGTTTTTTATACACTACCACTACCCTTGGCAAAACTGTACTTGATGAAAAGGGCGATAAATTCATCGGCACATATTCCGATGCGGCATCCATTCATTCTGTAATTGAAACGGTACAAAAATCAGATTGTATATTAACACTCGGCACCATCATCACTGATGATTATCTGTGGTTCATCGAAAATAAATATGCACAGATGATCCTATCAACCAACGAGGCTACCCGTGTTGGTTATTTTACGTATGAGGGTGTTACCATGAAGGATTTTATGGAAGCCTTGCTGGCACGTTTTAAAGAAGATAAAAATTATCCGCTTAAAGTAAAAGCGTCGGCACAACCGGTTTATCCAAAACCATGGATTGATAATTCGGATCCTAAATACAACAATAACCATGATATAATTACCTACAACCGGTTTTTTCAACATGCCATGAAGTTTTTGCAGGATAATAAATTGCTGAAAGAAACCGTGTTTACATTCGGCGTTAGTTCTTCGTTGTATGTTGCTACCAATGCTTACGGCCTTTCGCAAAACAGCTTTGTAAATTCTGCTGCATGGCAGTGCATTGGCTTTGAAACCGGCGCAGCTTCGGGTGCACAATTAGGCAGTGGCAAACGTGCCTGGTGCATTGCAGGCGATGGTGGTTTTATGATGGTTTGCCAATCACTTTCCACCCTTGCACGCAACAAACTGGATACAGTAATTTTTGTTATGAGCAACGGAGTGTATGCCATTGAGCAGGTGTATGTTGATCTGGCATCTTTTGCACCCGGCGGTAAGTTTGATGCTTTTGATATTTTGCCCAATTGGGATTATATGGCACTGGCGCAGGCTTTTGGTGCCAATGCATATCGTGCTACTACTGTTGATGAATTAAAAGATGTATTACAAAAACTGAAAAAAAGAACCAACAAACCTACATTGGTTGAAGTAGTAATACCGCAAAAAGATTTGCCCGAACAAATGCGCAGGCTTGGCATAGAATAAAACAAACATCACCTCAAATAAAACAATATAACTATTATGGAAAAGAAAACCTACTCAATTTTTGGAGCCGGTGCAGCCGGACTTTATACCGCCTGGCGCTTGCTTAATGGCGAAGACAATGATCCCAAAGATCCAAAGTTTAAAAAAAATCAACTTGTAAAAGGCGATGTACTTGAGTTGTACGATTGGGGTAAATATAATTTTGCAAAAGCAAGTTCGGAAGTAAGAGAGCCCGGAGCCCGTATCTGCACTTGGTTTTACAACGACAATAAGAAAAACGCTTACTTGGAATTGGGAGGCATGCGCTACTCAGAATGGGATATGCTTGCCAAAGATGCCAATGGAGGTTTAGCGCCCGGCCATCGCCTGGTTACAAAAACAATCTGCATGTTGGGGCTTAATAAATATTCTGTTCCATTTAATGTTACCAGTAATCAATTGTTTTATTTACGCACCCGCAATTTTTATTTAAACGATATCAGCTCAAACAAACCCGGCCCTTATGCGGTAGATCATTACGGTGCTGCAACCACACCCGATCAGGGCTTTACAACTATTGAAGACATGGCTTTTACGCCAGCCGAAGCTGCAAAGAAAACGCGTATTGACTGGAATAATTTTTACAACAACGGACGCATATCGGTTGAATTGCCGGAAACATCGGTATTTAAAAAAGGCGATCGATTCCGGGATATTGGCTACTGGAATTTAATGTACGATCAACTGGGATCTGAAGGGTATAATTATGCTGCTGATGGAAATGGTTACAGCTCAAACGTTATCAACTCTAACACAGCGGTTGATATAAATTCTAACAATGAATTTGCGCCTGGCAGTCAATACAAAACATTATCTATCGGTTACTCAGGCATGTTTAATTATCTTTTTGAAGATATAAAAAATATGTGCAAAGCCAAAGGCATACAATTTAAATACCATCCAGATACACGCCTGCACTCTATTCTCTGGAAAAATAAAAAAGCACATTTTACGGTTGCTACACGTAATAATCCGTGGATAAAATCTGCTGAAGGCACAGCAGATGCAGCGTGGATGGCAATGGGCCGATACGCTATTGAGCAGGTGGCTGCTGCTACCCAATTTAATGTGCAGGATGGTTTGGATGTGCTGAACGATAAATCGGTTACATTAAATCTTGAATCAACTATCATGCAACCTTCTTATAAGGTAGGTATGTTTTTTGATAGCCCCTGGTGGACTGACAAAGTAAACACGCCCTACCCTGCACAAATAACCGGGTATGTAATAACTGCTTATGTGGTGGCACAACTGAAAGCACAGAATTTTTCTGAAAAATACCTGCAGGCAATTTGCGAACCCTACAATCAAATTCTTGGTACAGCTTATTCATCATCTGCCGATATGGTAGTTGCTGTTGAAGATTTAAAAGGTATAGAGCAACGATTAACAATTGTGCAGACAAATCAGTTAACAGCCGCCGCCCGCCGTGATTCTATCGGCCCAAGCGCAACCGATACACCCATGCGTATGGTGGTTTATTTTGGCAACAACGCTGCTGATCAAAAACAAAAACCGGTGTACGGCATATTGGCCAGTTATGATGATGAAGATAATACTACTTTTTGGCAAGAGCTTGAATTGGGTACAGAAAAGGATCGTAAAATTCCCCTTTCAGAAGATGTGCAGCCACTTGATGGCCCAAGAGAAGTGCCTGAAAAAATGGAAAAGATGTTGCGTAAAATGCTGGCCGAAATGCACTTTGGCCCTAACTCAAATTACAGCAATGTTCCAAAACCATTGATTAGTAAATATATGGATTGGTCGCTGCCGCCTTTTAATGCCGGCTATCACCAATGGGCCGCCCACTTTGATATTGGCGATGTGCAACGTAAAATAAGAAAGCCATCGCAATATATTCCTGGTAAAGATGCAAACATTTTTATAGTAGGCGAAGCTTACTCAAACGACCAGGCATGGGTTGAAGGAGCGTATTGCACGGCAGAATCGGTATTGAATGATTTTTTTGGTGTAAAACCGAGCATAAATAACGAGCACTATCCTTTTATCTGCAGCACTAAACCCATCATTAATCATCATAAATATCCGGTTGATTGTAAAAAATAATAACCGTGTAAAAGATCGTTCAG
Source organism: Chitinophagaceae bacterium (assembly GCA_043756605.1). Taxonomy (GTDB): domain Bacteria; phylum Bacteroidota; class Bacteroidia; order Chitinophagales; family Chitinophagaceae; genus Ferruginibacter. The sequence continues at coordinate 48,356 of JAYURR010000120.1, read as the reverse complement.
ACAGGTAAGTAAGACAGCAGTTTTGCAATAGCCGGATGTTTAAGAGCATCCGGCTTATTATTAGCATTATCATTTTGATCTATTACTTTATATCTTTTTACAAAAAACCTCCCATTTTAGCTAAACTCATTTTTTGGCACAATTATGTATATTCTAATTTAAAAAAAATATGCGTAAACTATTTTTTCTATCAATCATTGTTGCAGTTGCAGGCTGCCAATCACAAAATGATAAAACAACATCATCAACAGATTCTGCAACAAACAAAAATATAAAGAGCAACGTTGAAAAGCCTTTATCAGTTGCCGGTTGCTACATGGAAGTATTAAAACGGGATACATTTACCGCACATTTACAACAGCAGGATAATAAAATCACCGGAAAGTTGGTTTTTAATAATTATGAAAAAGACAAAAGTGCTGGCACAGTAAGCGGTGTGTTAGAGGCTGATATTCTTAAATTGAGTTACCGCTTTTCGTCAGAAGGAATGAGCAGTGTTATGGAAGTGTATTTTAAATATAAAGATGGTAATCTGATACGTGGCATTGGTGAAATAAAAAGTATGGGAGATTCTGTTTTCTTTACAAACAAAGCCGCCATTGTGTATGAAGGGAGTGAATTTAAAGGCATAAGCTGTAATAGCATCCCTTCAAAATACCGTTGACATTAATTTAGAATTAGCCCATCCACCCAACTAAGCGTATTTTTGCAGCTATGCAACAAATTAATATACCGCTTATTTTAGAGAGTCTTGGTTTTGAGGGCCTGAACGAAATACAGCAGGCTTCGCTGGAAGCCAATGCAAAAAACGACAATGTAGTTTTATTATCGGCCACGGGCTCTGGTAAAACACTGGCTTTTTTATTGCCATTGCTCGAAACGCTTGACCCTGAAATTAATAATGTACAGGCTTTAATAATTGTGCCCAGCCGTGAGCTGGCTATACAGATTGATGATGTGTTTCGTAAAATGCAGACCGGTTTTAAGGTTACACTTTGCTATGGTGGCCACAAGCGTGAAACAGAAGAAAATAATTTAAAAGAAGCTCCTGCATTGATTATTGGTACAGCCGGCCGATTGGCCGATCATATCCGCCGTAATAATTTTGATCTGGATAATATAACCACGCTGGTATTGGATGAATTTGATAAATCGCTGGAACTTGGTTTTACCGAAGAAATGTCTTTCATCATCGGCTCTTTAAAAAATATTAAAAAGAGAATACTTACTTCAGCAACCTATGCTGTGCCTGTACCAGCTTTTATAAATTTAAAAGATCCGGTACGGCTTGATTTTTTACCGGAAGGTGAGCAGCCGGAAAATATGCTGGAAGTAAAAACAATGCATAGTCCGGATAAGGATAAGATTGATACACTTTTTAAATTGATCTGTTTCCTGGGCAATCGCTCCACGGTTGTGTTTTGCAACCATCGGATTGCAGTTGAACGCACCAGCAACCTGCTTACGGAAAAAGGCATACTAAATGTGTTTTACCATGGTGGTATGGAGCAGCAGGAAAGGGATGCAGCACTTTGCAAATTCCGCAATGGTACCAGTAATATTTTGGTAACAACCGATCTGGCATCCCGTGGTTTAGATATTCCAAACATACGTTACATAGTTCATTATCATTTGCCCGATACAGAAGCTGCATTTACACACCGCAACGGCCGCACAGCCCGTATGGATGCCAGCGGTACTGCTATTTTAATTTTATCAGAAGAAGAAAAACTGCCAGCATACATTGGCGATGTTGCTGAAGTTGAAATTACGGAGGAACATCCCATACCAGAAAAACCAAAATGGAGCACATTGTTTATCGCCGCAGGTAAAAAAGACAAAGTTAATAAGATTGATATTGTAGGTTTTCTTTCTAAAAAAGGAGAATTAAAAAAAGAAGATATTGGTATTATTGAGGTGAAAGATTTTTTTAGTTTTGTAGCGGTGCGTAAAGTAAAAGTGGGGCATGTATTAGAACTGATTAAAAATGAGAAGATAAAAAATAAGAAAGTGAAGATTGAGATAGCACGATAGAAACGCTGATTAGAATGATTGGAAATGATTGCGCTGATGTTTTCTGCTTAGGGATACATTAGCCTGGGATTTTGAAAGCAGTTCAGCGAAATCTTCTCAATCATTGTAATCTGCGTTTCTAATCCTCCTTCTTCAACGTCGCAATATCCTCTATCAGTCTTTCCATTTCCAAAGCAAGTGTACCATTGTAAACACCCCGTATTCTGCGGTGTTTATCAACCAGTATAAAATTTTCGGTGTGTAAAAATTCGTTACCGGTTTGATAATAACCAATGGTGTCGCCGGCAAAATATTGTTTTTTTGCCATGGCATAAATCTGGTCTTCGTTACCGGTTAGCAAATGCCATTTACCGCTTATGATGCCTTTTGCTTCGGCATATCTTTTTAAAACAGGCACACTATCCATTTGCGGTGTTACCGAATGTGAGAGTAATAAAATACCATCATCATTTTTATATTTTTCCTGCAGGGTTTTCATGTTGGCCGTCATTATAGGACATATACTTCCACAGCGGGTAAAAATAAAATCGGTTACATAAATTTTACCTGCTACATCTTTTTCAGTAACAGTTTTACCATCCTGATCAGTAAATGAAAATGCAGGAATGCTATGTATGTTTTTGTAGGCAGTATCATCCGTAGCGATCCATTCAGGTGTAAAATCGGGCTTATTGATGAATGGCAACGAAAGATTTTTATCGGCTGTTTTGTTTTTACAGCCGGTAATAGCGAGCAATAAAAACAGACAGCTATTTCTTAATAATGGAATCATAAGGATTGACACATGTTTTTAAACCGATTAAACCATATTTTTTTCCTCCCCTGACCACATAGTTAGACCTTACGGAACCGTTATCCCACCAAAGCCGCTGGCTGCCTTCTTCCTGACCATTTTTATAATGAAATTGTTTTGATAATAAGCCCGATGAATACCATTCCTTAAATTCACCTTCGTACCTATCATTGTAAGCAGTAAATGAAATTTTTTCTTTACCATCGGGCCACCAGCCTTTGTGAGCGCCTTCTTTTTTGCCGTTGATATAAAACCGTTCTTCCTGCAACTGATGATTGGGGTACCATTTTTTTTGCGTGCCTTCTTCTACCCCATTAAAATAAGATTGCAGCACGGCTGTATCGCCATTTGGATAAAGGCAGAACCGATAGCCGGTAAAGAATTGATTTTTATAAAATATGGTATCCTGATGTATTGAAAGATCTTTGTCTGAAACATTTTTATAAACCGGGGGAACTGTTTTGGCTATTTTTATTTCCTTTATAAGTTCAGCATCTTTATTTTTTTCTTGTTTGCAAGAGAAAATAATAAAGCAAAGAAAAAGATAAATAATTATCCATTTTCTTTGCTTTGATAAAAGTTGAATATAGTTACCCATGTACAAGAGTGCGACGCCAATGAAGTTAAATAGCATTACAAAAGCCGGGTTCATAAAAAATTACTGCGTTACCGTACCAGGCGTACCATAAAAACCGTTGCCATTTATATAAGGCGCAGCCGTTGTAATATGGTAATGATAAATACCAGTAGGATAGTCAACTGTTACGTGGGTATGACCATGATAAACATCTAATCCTGTCGGGTCGTTTCCGTTTGTTTCCTTTGGCCCGTAAACCGGAAAACCATCCAGTAAAAATCCCATTAATGCAGACGAAGAGGCTTTTACAGTAGTTAAATATTTCGGCTCAACATGGTAGTGATACATACCGCTGTTTTGAGGATGTCCCCACCATTGGTCAAAACCATTCATTTCATTTGTTAATGGCGATCCGCCTGCAGCATACTGGTTAAAGAAAGGTATGCCATTTAAAGCTACACCCATTACACCCATTGGTGTTGCAGCATGCGTTGCAGCAACAGTAGGGTTTACCGGTATTTTTAGTGTTATGTTTTGAGTAGCAATTGTGTTAGGGGCCTTCATAAAATTACCTCCGCCAAATGTTGGTCCGCTGAAGAATTCATATAAAGGATTGGTGGTTGCATAATATGCACTTTTATGATCAGGTAATGCATTGTATTTAATAGTAACCCAGGTACCATCAAAAGTTATACTGGTGGCGCCATAAATTTTATTGTACACGGCTGGCAGTGTTGGCCCCCCTCCGGTATTATTTACAGTTAAACTAAGTGAACAACTTTGCCCTCCAAAACTGATGGCAAAATTTGCAGTACCAACTGCGGCAGGTGTACCTGTTACAGTATAAGAAAGATTTCCGGTACCATTAGCCAATGTACCGGCCATCAGTGTTAAAGTTAATCCTGTTACGCCTGTAGATGCAATGGGTGTTCCTGCCACATATGCAATACCATTACCACCATTATACGGAACTGTAGCTGTTGCGGTGTAGGCAACACCAACTGTTGCCGCTGCGGAAAAAGATCCGCTTCCGCATGCCAATGCAGTAATGGTTGGCAAAACCGGACCCGCTGCATTTACTGTTAATGCAAAACTGCAGCTTTGACCACCAAAACTTACCGAAAAAGTTGCTGTGCCTGCTGCAGATGGTGTGCCTGTAACGGCAAAAGAAAGATTACCTGTACCATTTGCCAATGTGCCGGCGGCCAATGTAGCTGTTAAACCTGTTACACCGGTTGATGAAATAGCTGCACCAGCAGCATAAGCAGCAGCATTACCGCCACTGTAAGGAACTGTTGCTGTGGCTGAATAAGCAACGCCTGCAGTTGCAACTGAATTAAAAGAAACAGTTGGGCAACTTAATGCGCTGATACTTGCAGTAGTAGGTGTTGTACCACCGCCGCCAGATGTGTTGCTGCTTTTTGAACACGACATTGCTGCTAAAACAATAAATGCCGCAATTAAATTTTTACTGGATTGAAATTTCATATTTGCTTATTTTTTATTTAAACGAACATATTTTCAAAAACCTTCGGTATAATTTTTAAAGAAATAAAAATAAAAAAATTATTAGAAGGGGCTGCCCCATTTTGTATCGGTATACACATTGGTACCCGATAAAGTTTTTAAGAATGCAACCAAAGCCGATTGTTCTGCGCCGGTTATATTTAATTTTTGTCCCACTCCACCTGGTCTCAACCTGGGGTCGAGGTTTGTATTGCCGGGTGCAATATTGATGGTATTGTAATGCCCTACTGCATTTTGCAGCGTAGCTAAATTGGCTGTATGCATTAAAGCACCGTTTTCAATACCAAGTCCATTTGTAACATCTCTTAAACTTGGGGCCCTTGTTACAGTAATATCTATGCCACCACCCGGCACTATTCTTCCAATAATGCCATTATTGCCTGTGTTGGGGTCAATATCAAATTCAGGGGCATTGTGGCAGCCGTTGCAACCTGCTCCTCCGGCAATGCGATTGCCTCCAGGATCAAAAACCGGGGCTCCCAAAAAGATTTGCTTACCATTATTTTCCTGTGCAGTAAAATTTGGAAAAGGGGTTCCGTCGTTGGGTACAGCTGCTCTGCCTGCATCATATTTCGAATCGAAAGATTGTATGCTTCTTACAAACTGCGCCAAACATTCCTGCATACGTGCTTCTGTTACATTAACATCGCCATAAACAAATTTAAAAAGTTCGTTGTAATAACCTACAGCTTGTAATTTAGTGAGCAATGTTGCAATGCCAGGCCTGCCGCTTAAGCCGCTAAAACCCATTTCAGCATGATCCTGTATTGGTTTTGTAGTTTGAATTTCAAGCGTTGCTGCACGTTCATCCCAAAAGAATTTAGTTTCAACAGCATACCGGCTGTTTATTAAACGCATGGAATGCCTTGCAGTTAAGCCGCCTGCAACACCTTTGCTGGCAATAGCTGTATCGCTGAATGCAAATTGCTGTTTGTGGCAGCTGCCGCAGGAAATGGAATTATCAATGCTTAAGTTTTTATCGTAAAACAAAACCCTGCCTAAAGTTGCTTTGGCATTGGTAATGTTATTGCCACCGGTATTGTCTTTACCACCTATATAAGCAGGCCTGGTTTGGTTGGCATAATTGGCCAGGTTTGTTGGGTCAATCTTTGTGCCGAATGCTGCTTTAATGGCTGCATATGGATCAACAACTACAGGTGTAACCGGAGTTGTTTCGTTTTTTGAACAACTTACTGCAACTATTAATAAGGTAAGAATAGCTGTAATGGACATTTGCAATTTAGTCATACTGATTTTGGTTGTAGCTGGTTAAAGAGATTATTTTGGTTAAGAAGGTTGCCGCTAAGACAATTTATATTTTTAAAAGTTTAAGTGATTAAAAAATAAATTTTATTCCTGTGGTGGCGGTGGTCTTCTTTCGCCATTCTCCATTCCGGGTGGTGGCGGATCCTGTGGCCTTTTTGGCCCTCCCATATTGCGTAACACTTTCTGAATAATATTGTCAAACTTAATTTGCTGCTCTTTATTGCAAATAGCCCTTAATTTTTGAAAATGTTTAAAAGTAAATACATCACGTTGTTGTTCTAAATCACCAATCCCTTTACTGTACTCCTGTATTTTTGTTTCTGCCACATTCTCCTCCTTTAATAAAACAAAAAAACTATCTTTTGCTTTGCCAATACTATCCTGGAATGGCCTTACCTGCAACTGGTGTTCTTTCCTTAATTTTTTATAGGTTTCCTGTTGTGCCGAATCTAATTTCAACTCACTGGTAAGAAATTCAAATACTGGTTCGCCCGGCTGCTGGTGCGGTGGCGGAGGATTAAAGTGCTCCCTGTCCGGCTTTTTGTTCGTCCACAGTAAAGCCAGTGTAACAATATTAGCCGTTAATAACAGTAATGTTATTATAGTAAGCCAGCGGTTATTAGTAGCGTTGCTCATACTGTATTTTTATTCGTAAACAGATCCGTTATTCATGTTGTAGGCTGCGGCAAAAGATTCAATAGTAGCCGGTTTGCTATAAACAACAGGTGAATCCTGTTTTGGAGCTTTACCTGTTTGCAAAAGCGAAACAATATTTACGATGAATAACAAGGCCAGCGTTGCAGTAATAAATGCAGGGCGAAGCATGAAAAATGTTTTCTTCTCTGCTGCCGGCAGCATTTTACCCTTTAAACGGGTGTATAAGAAATCGGGAGCAACAGCGGGCTGTATGCCCCCGAGACTTTCCATTATACTTAGAACCTTCTCCTGTGAAAACTTATTTTGCATTACTGAAATTTGTCTGTTAATAGTTTAGATGCCGTTTTTTATTAAAACCTTCGCTAGGGAGGTAATTCATTTAATTTTTTTCGAAGATTCCCTTTTGCCCTTTGTAATAAGGAGTCAACAGCCGATTCTGTTGTGTTTAAAATAGCGGCAATTTCACGGTAACTCAATTCTTCCACCTTGTTTAAAATAAAGGCTGTGCGCTGGTTTTCGGGTAAAAGTTCAATCATTTTAAATAGGATGGCCGCATCTTCTTTCTTTTCCTGTAATACACCGGGGTGGTTAAAATCTTCCGGTTCATAAACCGGCATATTGTTATCTCCAAACAGGCTGCTTAAAAACCCAAATCGCTTTTTTCTTTTTTTGCTGCGCAGATGATCAAGTGATTTGGTTACCGTGATACGGTATATCCAGGTAGATAAAAGCGATTCGCCTTTAAAATTTTGTATGGAGCGGTACACCTGTATAAAAACTTCCTGGGCAATATCTTCGGCTTCGGTATGGTGTTGTAATAAACCAAGCGCTGTATTGAATACTTTATCCTGGAAAAGCGTCACCAATTCCTTAAATGCAGGTTCCTCCTTGTGGCGGAGGCCAAAAAGTAATTCATCTTCTGTCAAAGGCTGATGCGGTTTAATATTAGACGATGAAAAATACCAATTCCTTCTCTTAATTAGCGGCTTTGTTGAAAGTTTTTATAAAGCCGGTTATTGAACTATTGAATATAGGCGCTTCATTAAATAGAAACTGGTGTTCAATAGGTACTACGTAAATGGGAAAGTCTTTTAACTCTTGTTCAAATTTCTCTAGCCTTACAGCATCTTTTTCTGTTGTAAGTACTACTTTTTTGTTTCCTGTAATTTTATAGAAATGCTGTTTGATTTCTTTAAGATCGTTACTGTGAAAAATATGATGATCTGCAAACCGCAGCATATCATAACTATCAGCATGTTTGGTAAGATGATCTTTCAGCGGCCGTGGGTTTGCAATACCGCACACTAATAAAATTCCATAGTCATGTGCTATATCAATAATTTCTTTTGTAAAAAGATGATAAGGCTTGCTGTAAACGATGGTTGTAAAAAAAACAGTTTGATTGGGTAAAGGATTTATCTCTTCAATTATTTTGTTCTTTTCTGCTTCTGATAAATCTGCTTTACATTTGGTTACAATAATTATATCCGCCCGTTTACTGCTGCTTCTTACATCACGCAAATCCCCAGCCGGTAAAATAAAATCACGGGTGTATAAATTTGAAAAATCGGTAAGAATGATATTGAGCCCGGCTTTTACCTGCCTGTGCTGAAAAGCATCATCTAATATGATAACTTCTGTTTCGGGCTTTTGATGAAGCAGTTGCGGAATGGCCACTACCCTTTCTTCGCCCACTGCAACCGTAACATCCGTAAATTTCTGATGAAACTGCATCGGCTCATCTCCAATTTCAAGCGCTGTTGTTTTTTCATCGGCAATGGCAAAGCCAACCGTTTTTCGTTTATATCCACGGCTGAGTGTAGCCGTTTTAAAATCGCTTTTTAATAGACGGATCAGGTATTCCGTCAACGGAGTTTTACCCGTGCCCCCTGTAGCTAAATTACCAACGCAGATAATGGGAAAATTAAATTCAGATGATTTTAAAATATTGTTATCAAACAATTTATTGCGAAGCCATATTATGAATCCGTAAATCCAACTGATTGGTAAGAGAAGGTATCTGAAGCTTTTTAATAACAAGGTTTACGTTTAATGGTTTAATTGTTTAATGGTTTAATTGTTTAAAGGTTTAATAGTTTGAGAGTCTGATGTTGCTGGTTATCATTTCTCACCACTCACAAATCACATCTCAGGTTGTATGAATATTGAAAAGATTGTTGTGCCGTAATTTCTTTCTGTTTTGTAATTTTCAAACTTTTTGTAATTATTACGTGGTGTATGCTCCAGCACAAACCAGCCTTTTGGTTTTAAAAGTTTTTTCTCAAATATTTTTAAAGGCAGATCATCAATTGTTGCTAAAGCATACGGCGGGCCAGCAAAAATAAAATTGTATTGGTGATTTGTGGTTTCAATAAAACGAAACACATCACTCTTTACCAAATTAAAATTTTCAAAATCCAGTTCTACCGATGTCTTTTTTATAAAATCGTACATCTTATTATCCTTCTCCACAATGGTAATATCGGGTGCTCCTCTGCTGGCCAGTTCGTAACTGATGCAGCCGGTGCCGCCAAAAAGATCAAGCACTTTTAATTCATCAAACGCTACATTATTTTGCAAAATGTTAAACAAGCCTTCTTTGGCAATATCGGTTGTGGGCCTGGTGTAGGGCATGTTTACCGGCGGACTGATTCTTCTGCCCCCGTGTATGCCGCTTATTATACGCATGATGCTAACACAAATAAATGACTGAAAAAATGCGGCGGGTAATTTTTTATTTCATCACCGTAAGTATAACCTTCCGGCAATGCATCAAACTCAATATTTAAAAAGTATTTGTAAATTGCAGCGTACAAAGCAGATTTCTCATCAATCATCCCATTAATATGCAGCGTAACTGAATCGGGCTGCACTTCAAAACCCTTGCAAACATTCAGCAAATGAAAAACACAATCATCTGCATTGTTGTAAATAAAATTTTGTACAACCTGCAACTTGCCTTCTTTACAAAGCACAATGGTTAAACTATTGTTGTAAAAAACCGAAAATAAATTATTGCCTGCACGCATATCCCTATTAACCAATGCCGAAAATAAATGTGTTTGTGTAGCAACCGGTAAATGTGTTGCTAAAATATCTGCCACTGTATTTGGCAAACGATAAACATTGTGCAGGTTATGCTTATACAAAAAATCGGAGTGAATAATTCCCTCCCTGGCATCTCCAAAAACAAGGTTCAGCATATTTACATTCCTGTCTGCATTCATTAACTCTGCCGGCACTAAAATACTTTCGGCAAAACTCCAGAAAATATGTGTTTTGGCATATTGTTGCTGCAATAAATTTTCGCTGCTACAAATTGTTTTCAGGTTTTGTGTAAGTTCCGCATCAGTTAAACCTGCCGCAAAAGCATACGTTATTACAGCAGTAAAACAATTATCTGCCCCAAGCACAGCCAGCGAAAAGCCCATTGGGCCTGCTTCTGCAAATAACTGAGCAGTTTCAAAATTCATTCCGGGTGCCTGTATATTAAAAGATGGATTCACATGTTGCATTTCAGCGGCAAAATAAGATATTTTTGCTTACTTTATGGATAGTACTGCTATAACACCCGATTTAAAAGTTAAGGTAACCAATAAACAAATCTTGTCTATTGCGTTGCCCATCACGCTTGCCATACTTATTCCGCAGATAAATATGCTTACCAACAGCATTTTTTTGGGCGGTCTGGATATTGATGCGCTGGGCAATGCAGGGATTACCGGTGTGTTCTATTTAATTTTTGCCGTGGCCGGTCATGGTTTAAACAATGCATTGCAATCTGTTTTTTCTAAATACGCCGGCAGCGATAATCCTGAGGCATTTAAAACTATTCTGGCGCAGGGTATCCGTATTTGTTTGCAGTTTGCAGTGGCCGGTATTTTAATTACCTGGTTTGTTGCACCACTCATTTTAAAAGAGGTTGCCGACCCCAAAGCTTACCCGGTAGAAATTGAGTTTTTAAAGATCCGCATCATGGGGCTGCCTTTTTTATTTTTATTTCAGATGGGCAATGCGTTTTTGGTAGCATCATTAAACAGCCGTTGGTTAATGATTGGTTTTATTTGCGAAGCCGGCCTCAATATCCTCCTCGATTTTTTATTAATCGAAGGACGTTTCGGTTTTCCGGCACTTGGGTTTAACGGCGCTGCAGTGGCCTCTGTAATTGCCGAAGCGGTTGGTTTTATTGTAGTGCTTATTGTATTGTACCGCACCGGTTTAAAAAAGCAATACGGCTTGTTAAAAAATTATACCTACAACAAAATCATCACCAAAGAAATTTTAAAAATTTCGGCACCGCTCATGTTGCAATATGTTATCAGTGTTACAACCTGGCTTATATTTTTTATTTTGATTGAAGGCCTGCACGACCCCACAGCCAAAGCCATCAGCAATACTATGAGAAATGTATTTGGACTCACCGGCGTTTTTGTTTGGGCATTTGCCAGCACCACCAATGTAATGGTAAGCAATTTAATGGGCCAAAAGCGTGAAGACAAAGTGCTGGAAGCCATTACCAAAATAATGTTGCTCAGTATCAGTTTTTGTTTGTTCATGTGTTTGCTGGTAAATATTTTCCCAACCGCATTTTTTGGTTTATTTGGCCAGGGCGAAGCTTTTGTGCAACAGGGCATACCTGTGCTGCGGGTGGTTAGCATCGGCCTTATGTTTATGAGCATTGCAAACATCTGGCTAAATGGTGTAACAGGTACTGCCAAAACAAAAGTCAACCTCCTTATCGAAATTGTTGCTATTACCATCTACCTCATTTACAGTTGGTATTTTGTAAAAATTCATTACACATCCCTCGCCATGGCCTGGAGCAACGAAGTGGTTTACTGGCTCAGCATCTTCATCATGTCGTTTATTTATTTACGCAGTGGAAAATGGAAGACGAAGTAGTTTTTTGGGATGAACATATTTACTTTGAGTATCATTATAGTAAACTTGTTCTAATCTTCCTTGCTTTAAGTAAAAGGAAATAATCTCACATCTGCTGCATGGCAATAGGGATTTTTTTCACAATTTTAATGTTATTTAGAGTAACTAAACATTTCAGTGACATTCATTTTGTGTTAATGAGTTGCGTATATTTATATATCATGCCCCAACTAGCTTAATTTATGAACCTAATATTAGAATATTTCAGGCCTTATTTTGAACAATTATTACCTGGTTCACTGATCTTACTCAGTACTTTGGTCTTCCTTTTTCTAGAGCGCAAATTTCCGGGCAGAGAATTACCCGCCTCAAAGGGCTGGTATTTTAGAGCAATCAGTATTAATCTTGTTCAATTTCTTTTAATTGGTTTAAGTGGAATTACATGGAATAAATATTTCAGAGACCAATCCTTATTGCATTTTGGTAGCTGGAGTTACCCTGTTGCAGAAGGTTTTGTTTATTGGGTTATAGGTACTTTCGTTTTTTATTGGTGGCACAGGTTAAGGCATGCCAATGGTTTTTGGCTGATATTTCACCAAGTGCATCATAGCCCCAAAAGAATTGAGCTTGTAACTTCGTTTTATAAACACCCGGTTGAAATTATTGCTGATTCAATTATAGCCGGATTCTTAATTTATTACGTTTTAGGTGGTACCGCACTTGCAGGTGCATGGACATCTTTTTTTGGGGCAACCGGCGAGTACTTTTATCATTCCAATATTGCAACACCAAAGTGGGTTGGATATTTTATTCAAAGACCTGAACATCATTCTATACATCATCAATTGGATGTGCATAAATATAATTTTGGAGATATTACCTGGTGGGACAGAATTTTTGGGACATTTAAGGAAGCAGATGATTTTGCGCCTGAATGTGGTTTTCCAAATGATAATGAATCAAAAATGTGGGATATGCTACGGTTTAAAGACGTGTACAACTCATAACCGCTCTTTTGCTTAATATAAATAAATATTAAAAAATGCCTGTTAATCGGGCTGGCATTTCATTCTCAAAAAAAACGGTTGTATTGCATTGATATCATGAATGTTTAAAACAGTAAAACTTTTTCTGTTTTAAAAAAGTAACTATCAATAACTTCTCACATAAAATTTAACAGCATTTGTATTTATAATAGTGGAGCCACTTTTCATACCGCCACTGTATTGCTCAAACGAGGAATAATAAGTGAAGTTAAAACTGCCTATACTTTTAATTTTTCCACGAAATGCTTTATCTTCAAATGAGCCATAATAGGCAAGCATTGTTGGCCCAACGGCTTTAAGTTTACCACGCAGGGCTTCATTTTCGTAAGATGGATACCAGCTGATACCTTGCTGCCCAATAGTTTTTAAATTCCCAGCCATTGCTTTATCATCAAAAGACTGATAATAATTCATGTTTAAAGTACCAATACTTTTTAATCTGCCTCTTAAATATTCAATCTCGTACGAAGGATAAAAAGTGATTAATGTTTTTCCAATATATTTCACCTTGCCTCGCAAAGCTTCATCATCGTTTTGGCTGTAATACTCTACCCTGCCAACGTAAGGTTCCAACTGATCGTTATAGTTTTCCTGGTTGCCAATAAACCGGTCAAAACCCCATTTGCTTAACTGTCCTTCTTTTGAAATGTAAACTTGTACGTTTTCATCTAAACCAATAACAATATCACCGGCCATACCATTTCCGGTAATTGTAATTTTTGAAATGCGTTGTGCAAAAACAGAAATACAAAAAACAAGTAAGGCTGTAATTAAAAATATTTTTTTCATAAAAATTCCAATGGATAATTATACTATAAAGATACGCTACAAAATAATAACTAATACAGTTTTACAAACGCATTTGCCGGCATTATTTATTTTATGATATCCTTACCAGCAGTACTTTAAAATGTTTTACTTTGCAAGTATGCTTAAATTAATAACCTGTATTGCCTGTATTGCTATTTTATCCTGCGGCCATCCTGATTATAAAAATCCGCATGTAATAATTGAAACAAGGCTTGGCGATATTGAACTAGAACTTTTTGCAGATAAGGCACCCAAAACTGTAGCAGCTTTTTTATCTTATGTTGATTCGGGCTTTTATGAAAACACTTCTTTTTACAGGGTTTTAAAAACGGAAGAGTCGGCTACTATAACCAATACTGGTATTATACAAGGTGGCATGTGGCAAACAAAACCCGACAAGAAAATAACTATTCCGGGAATAGCGCATGAAACAACAAAATCATCAGGCTTAACGCACCAAACGGCAACCGTTTCATTGGCACGTTTAGCGCCAGGTACCGGCAATACCGAGTTTTTTATTTGCATCGGCGATCAAAGCCCGCTTGATTTTGGCCGACGTGGAACCGAAGATGGACAAGGTTATGCCGCATTTGGGGCTGTTTTTAAAGGAATGAGTATTGTGAGAAAAATTCAAGGGCAGAAAAGCCAGGGCGATAAATTTGATGAAAAAATTGAAATCAATAAAATAACAAGGCTTTAAATATCATTTTTTTTATGGTGAACATTATGCAAAAAAATATGTTAATCCTTTAAACAAAATATTTCGTCATGTTTAAAAATATCAGCACTTCACACATGAATTTTTCTGTATTAATATCGCTCGTTACTTTATTACATGCCTGTTCCTTCAGCGAAAAAACATCGCAACGCTACTACGAAAAAGCTTTAACTAAAACATACGATGTGATTGCAGTACCCGGTGTACCGTTTACCGAAGCCGGCTGGGACAGTACCATGAAGGTCCGTGTTTACTGGGCCAAACATTTATACGATAAAGGCATTGCAAAAAATATCATGTTCTCAGGCTCATCGGTAGCAACTCCATATTTTGAAGGCGAAATAATGGCATTGTATGCCATTGCTTTGGGCATACCAAAAGAAAATGTTTTTAACGAAATAAAAGCCGAGCATAGTACAGAAAACTTATACTATGTATATCTTAAATCAAAAAAAATGGGCTTTACAAAAATTGCACTTGCAACGGACCCTTTCCAGGCAAAGCAATTGAGAAGGTTTGCCAGACAAAGAATTGGTGAAGAGACTGGCCTGATACCGATTGTATTTGATACGCTAAAAAAAATGCAGCCGTTTATGGTCAATCCAACAATAGATTATAAAAAGGCCTACGACAGTAATTTTGTATCCTTAAAATCAAAGGAATCTTTTTGGAAAAGACTGCGGGGGACTATGGGGAAAAACATAGATTACAATGCCTATTGATTCTAATTATTTTAATCTGACAGACACAATTATTTTATCTTCAGTTAAAATATTTTTTAAAAAAATCAACTCAAACGATCCCAGATAATTTCACCTACAAGCGCATTTTTGTCATCTACAGCTACATAGGCGGAATAAGCAACCATGCCCTGTTTATCGGCTTTGGCTGTGAAAATCTCTATTTCTAAATCGCTAAGTTTAAAGGGACGTTGGGGGTGCAAAAAAGTCCTTATCTGAATAAGTACGTTTTCAATTTTGCCTTTTGCAGAATAACCATAATCATTTGCCTGCAGCAACTCTTTTCGTACATCAAAATAACCATTATCGGTTAACCAACGCTCAACATGTTCTTGTCCAATCGAATTAAGTTCAGGTAAGTAGTAATTTTCCATTTATGGTTTTTTGGTAAACCAAATATATACTATTTCATATCAAAACAAGTATATTTACTAATAAAAAATAGTATTTTCCACATGTAGTTTATTTTCTACTTGGCCACCTTATATTCTACTACAAACTAACGGTGAATAGTTGTTTGTACATTTAATCGGGAATTAAACCAATCGGAATAATAATTTCCCAGTGGTTTTTAACCGCAGGGTTTAATAAGTCGGTGTCAAGCAAATGCGCAAACCTTACACCAAAACTTACAGGATAGGCGTTCCATATTTTTGTATCAAAGAAAATTTCGGCACCGGCACTTCTGCTTTTAATTTCGGTAAGCACATTATTTACCCGGGCTTTGGCATTTGTATAATCATAAAAACCATTGGCCCTTATGCGCTGAAAGTATAGCAGGTTTGCAAAACCCCAATCGGGATACAGAATGGGTAACTGATAATTAACGCCAAGTTTGTACATGCGCCTTGTACTTAAAGCTTCGTACCCACGGGAGTACCCAAAATTTTTGGTGAACAGGTCTGGCAATGTATCCCTGTTTTGATAAGCTGTATTTATTACCAGGCTGTGGTTAGGGGCAAAACCCGGAAAATAAAATGAAGCCTGGCCTACAAATTTATGGCAGTTTCTAAAATTAAAAGCATTTCTATAATCAACAGATAAACTTTGCGCCCAGCGTGGGTTTACATGCTGCTTTGCACGCTGGCTAACATTACTAAAGCTTAAAAAAGCATTCATATAATTAATGGCCCTGTTGTTAAAAACATTTTTACCAACACCTTTATAATAATATTGCTCAACATTATAACCGGCACCAAAATTTAAAAATTTGTTTGTGCGGCCACCAACAAAACGCAACGGAATTGATACGCCGGCCTTTACAGTGGCAGCATTATAGCTTACCGATTTACCAAAAGCTGTATCTACTGTGCGGTTAAAACTTTCCTCAACACCTGCATTTAAAACCGGAAACCAGCCGGCATATATTGCGTTAAAGCCAAGCGTATGGCTTCTGTCGGTACGGTTGTAGGTGTAAGTAACAGCACTTTTAAAACTGCTGAGTACATTATCGCTGTAAAAACTATAACCGTATTCAGGATCATCTGCAACCGGCCGCCAGCTATGAAAATTAAAAAGCCGGAATGTTTTGCGGTATTTTGTAACAGGAATGCTTTGGTCAGTTTCTTTTAATGAATTTAAAACGCCAACGCCTGAAATTTGTATTGTTGAATCAGCAAAGTATTTATTATTGCCGAACATTAAATTAAGTGATGGGAACTCACGCCAGTCATCTTTCTTTAAGTTTACACTGGCTAATTGATAACCACCGGCTGTAAAAGCAGATACAAGCAATTTGCCTTTATCATTTACAGCAGGGGCATAAACTCCGTTGCTGTTATCTGTTAACTTATAAATTTTTTTAGTGTTGATGTTTACTGCAAAAACTGCATCTGCATAATCATGCATGGCATTAAAATAAACAATATCTCCTTTTATTGTTGGATAGCCAATAACACTAAAAGAAAAAGGAGTAAGATCATCAAATTTCCCGGTTGTAAGATCAATACTCATTAAAGCCATATTTCCTTCGGGGTTTCTAACAGCAGTGACTGCCGTATTGGAATTGATATATTTTGTTTGTGTAAAAAAGTAATTGCGTTTGTTGGGCGTTGCACTTATCAGTTTACCGGTTTGGGCATTAATGCGTACCAGGTTATTATTGCCATCTGTATTTACCTCTACTGCAAGTATTTCTGTTCCGGCATCATTAATATCGGGCGAAAAATATTTTGATTGATACGTTATTTGTTTTTGCTGCCCTGTATAAATATCAAGCAATTTA
Organism: Chitinophagaceae bacterium; assembly: GCA_043756605.1. Taxonomy (GTDB): domain Bacteria; phylum Bacteroidota; class Bacteroidia; order Chitinophagales; family Chitinophagaceae; genus Ferruginibacter. The sequence goes on along the minus strand of JAYURR010000120.1, from coordinate 31,083 downwards.
ATTACACTGTAATCCCGGTTTGCCCACCGGGCATCCGATTGGAAAGCTGCATAAACAACCTTACCATTTTTGTAACTGTAGTAATCATCAATGCCAATATCTCTTACCCTGACTTTTGTTTCTTTACCCTTATTAATTATATAAAAAGCTGGTATTGCTTTGTAAGATTTTTTGGTAACCAAAATACTATCATCGCTTATATAATTTGCAAACTGGTAATCAACCACATTGTTTTTTTGTTGTTTGGTAAGATATGTAAATGCAATAGCAGCCTTACTTTGCGTTGGCAAGGCTCTGGCTTTAAAATATTGCATGGCATCGTTTCTGAACTGCTTATAAGATTTGCCTGAGTATCTTTCAACAGCCCTGTTAAACGGATAAAATACACCCCGGAAACGCACTGCATCGCTGGCTACTTTGTTCCAGAAATTGGCGCCATATTTTTCGTATCCATAAGCGGTTAACTGGTATCCTAAAGCATAATGATCGGGTACAAAATCTTTGTAAGATCCATTCCTCAATTTCATCCACGAATAATTTTTATTGGCAAGCCACAAAGCTTTAAAGTCGTTATAAAAAAAAGGCATTCTGCCACGCCCCTGTTTACTCACCAGGGTTTCCTGCCAAACTGCATCGCCTTCAAAAAAGTAATCAGGTATCGTAATTCCATTAGCAAGCAACTGTCCTTCTTCTCCCAAAAAAAATGAAAATACTTTAGTAAACCCTTTATTAAAATTGCTTAGCTGTTGCATGTGCCTGTTTTCATGAATGATCAGGTTATCATCCCAACGGAGGCTGCCGTTCGAAAAATTATCCTGGGCCGGGGTCATATACATCTCACTCATTAGTGGTGCCAGCCTTACGTATGCGTTTGAAATGGTTAATTGACTCTGCAAAATTATGTTCCATTTTTTTTGACGGCCGCCAATAGTTGTGGCTGTAGAATCGCCCAGTAGTTTCATGATAACCGCAACGCGTTTTGCCTGACTATCTAACCCAGCAGGAAAAATAACCCTGGCTTTACTTGTGTTAACCTGCTTCCACTTTATGGATGCCGGATTACCTCCAAAATTTTGGGCAACAACAGAAAAAAATGAACCGAAAAATAAAAAAGTAAGTGTGATGATCCTCATGTTGAACTTTAACTAAAGTTAGTAAAAAGATCAATTATACACCAAAAGGAAAACCCTCACTATTGAGGGCTTTTCAAAGGTTTCTTTGGGGCTGTTATCTAAAGTAAAGATGATGCACATGCACTTTTAAAATTGTAGGATAGCGATGAAAAGATTTGTAGATGTTTTACTACACTACAGACCTCAAAATGCAAGAAAAGAAATGATAGCAATAAAATAATTTACAAACCAAGTTGCAACAAAACGCAAATACCAGAATAAGTTTAGTATTTTCGACACAAATTAACATGTATGAAGCTTTTTGTTGCAGGCCTGCCTTATGATCTGGATGATGCCGAACTGATGGAAATATTTGAAAAATTTGGAACCGTTGTTACCGCTAGAGTAGCCATGGATAAGGAAACCGGCAAAAGCAAGGGCTTTGGTTTTGTAGATATGCAGAATGCGGAGGAAGGCAGAGATGCCATTGAAAACCTGAAAGATATTTCGCTGGGCAAAAAGCCATTGATTGTAAAAGAAGCGGAAGAAAAAACCGGCCCTCCGGGTGGCGGCGGATTTAGACCAGGCGGACAAAACCGTGGTGGAGGTGGTGGTGGATACAGCGGCGGTGGCGGTTATGGCGGTGGTGGTGGAAACCGCAGAGGATATTAATAAACCAGGTAGAGTTTAAAATATTATGAACCGCAGATTTTTCTGCGGTTTTTTATTTTGCAGATTACGCAGCCAAAGAAAGAGATAAGCATTTAGCTCATCATTTTTGGAATAAAAAATAAATTTGAAAATTTGCCGCAGAAAAAGAGGCCGCTTTAACTTATCAGATTTAAGCTTTCATCGCTTTCCATTCTTGTTCTAAAATCGCCATTTCAACCATGCTTAAATATTCATCATTGAACCAGAGAATATCACGGGAAACACCTTCTATATTGAAACCACTTTTAAGATAACAATTTAGTGCGGGTTTATTGTTTTCATAAACGCCCAGGCTAATGCGGTGCAACCCCAACCCTTCAAAACCAATTTTTAAAACCGCTTTTGTCATTTGCTGGCAAATACCTTTTTGCTGTACATCCGGACTAACCAATACCCTGCTAATGCGTGACGATCTGTTTTTCCAGCTCAAACCTCCCAAAGAAATATGACCAACAACACTACCGGTTTCAGTATCTACCGCTTTATAAACAAAAGCATCTGATTCATTAATAACGTTGGTATTTTTAACATACCACTCTAAACTACGAATGGTTAAAGGAAAACTAAACAGCGAGCCACACCATTGTATCAACAGCTTTTCGGTATTAACCCAATCTATTAACTGTTGAAAATCGCTTTGTACAAATGGCTCCAGTTTTATCATATAAATATGCTTGCAATTTTTTGCAAAGCGAATGTAACACTAAATGATTGCAGATATAGAAATGACTATTTTAAATATTTATCAAACCAATCTACAAAAAACTGCTCTTCCACTTCCCGGTTGCGCCAGCCATGGCCACCGCCTTCTTTAATGATAAGATTGTTTACAACTTTTGCTTCTTTAAATTTTGCAATGATTGATTCTGCTTGTTGCTTTGGTACAAGTACATCTTTATCGCCATGGATAATTAAAACCGGTGGATCATCAGAACTTACTGCATTGATGGGAGAAATTTCTTTGGCTATGGCGATCCGCTTTTTCATATCGGTAATAGAAGCCAGGGTTGCAGTGGTATCATTCCATGCCTTAAAATCGAACGCTGCGGCTAGTTTGGTAAAAACCAATCCGGCCTGGTTAATTTTTTCAGATGGATTTGGCCCGCCAAAATTTATAAAATCGGTTGGGGGATAAAACACAGCCACAGCCTGCTCCCTGCTGGAAACTTTATCAACCGGATCGTTGGATTTTGTATCAGTTACATCATCGGTTGTTGCAACGGTTAAAGACAAATGCCCGCCCGAAGAGGAACCGGTGATGCCGATTTTTGCAGCATCAATTCCATATTCTTTTGCGTTGTATCTAATAAAACGAACCGCTCTTTTTAAATCTATAATTTCATCAGGAATGGTATAGCGTGGCTGACTGCAAACCATCACACCAAAAACAGTGTAGCCTGCATCCATATACATCTGCGATCTTTCTGCAAATCCTTCACGCATTCTATCTGATGAAATCCAGTTGCCGCTGAGTACGCTGATGATTGCCTTTCCATTTGATTTTTGTTTCGGCGTAAGTACAGTCATAGTTAATGCCATACCATCTTTACGGCCATAAATTATTTCTGTTTTAGAAAAATTTAAACTGTCGGATGCTGATGCACAAACTGAAATTGCAATGCTGAGTACAAAAAAAAGATAACGCATAATTTGATGATTATTTTATTAATTATTCAAACAACTCCGCCTGTGGATTATTTGATGCAGGTTTTTCCCATTGCATTTCGATAGATTTATTATAGTCTGCCAGTTTATTTCCCAAAGCTTTCCAACCCATTACATCCACAATCTTTGTAATTTTCACTTTGGCATTTCTTGCCTGTGCTCCCCTGCCGCTTTGCATGGCCAATACCGGTTCTTCGTCGGTTGTAACGGCTTCTAAATAATTACCCTCTCCTTCCTTAATAAACAAAAATTTATTGTGCAGGGTTGATGTTTCTATCTTAAAACGCTTTACACTGTATTGTACTTTTTCTTTATCAAAGTAAACAGCGGTTATAATTTTTTCTGCATCAAATTTTTCTATCAGCAATACTTTTTCTGTATCAAAACGCTGGGTAAGTTCCTGATCGGTAATCTGATAATTACCATCGTTGTAAATTACCAGCAGCCGGTCTTCTGCTTCAAATTTGCCCAGGTAATCTCCTTTTTCTTCGGTATTTAACCTGCCAAACTTATTATCAAACCAAAGCTTTTTTGCATCCAGTGTTGAGTTTCCGGCTTCTTTAAACTTTACCGATTTAATCGGATATTTGGTTACCTGGTTACCTATGCTTCCTCTGCCTTTTATTTCCTGCTCTTCAAAATAAAAATCAAATTCTTTTTTGTGAGCGTTGCAATTTGGGCTGAGAATTATCTTCACTACTTCTGCCTCGCCATTGGCATTTGCAGTAAAATAATGCACCCGGCTTTTTTCACTTCCTTTTGTTAAATCATATTCCTTATCTCTTGTAACACCTGTTACATTAAAGCGTTTTGAAAAACTGATACCGGTTTTACCATCTACGTAAATCATGTTATAGGTGGTTCTTTCATCATTCTTCATAAACACGGCCACATGCAGAATGTCTTTACCAATAAATACTTTATCAGATACTTTTACCACCTTCATAATGCCGCCTTTGGTAAAGGCAATAATATCATCCAGGTCAGATACTTCTGCTACTAATTCATCTTTCTTTAAACCGGTGCCAATAAAACCATCTGCAAAATTTGCATAAATTTTTATGTTGGCAATGGCAACCGATTTTGCCTGTATAACATCAAACTGTTTTATTTCAGTTTTGCGTTCTCTACCTTTGCCGTATTTTTTCAAAAGGTTTTCATAATAGGCAACTGCATAATCCGTAAGGTTATCCAGATCAAATTTCACTTGTTTGATATCATCTTCCAGGCCCTTAATCTGTGCAATCAAATCATCAATATCTAATTTGTAAATACGGCGTACGGGTTTTTCTGTAAGCCTGATGATGTCCTCCCGGGTAATTTCTCTCTTCAATAATTTCTTAAAAGGAGTGAATGCCTTATCAATTGCCTCCAGCACTTTTTCCCAGGTTTCATGCTTCTTCTCCAACTCCTTATAAATCTTTTCTTCAAAGAAAATTTTCTCTAAAGAAGTGAAGTGCCATTTTTCGTAAAGCTCGGCCAGTTTAATTTCAAGTTCACGTTTTAGCAGCTCCTTTGTATTGTCCGTAGCGGTTTTCAGCAGTTCGCTTACTTTTAAAAACTGCGGCCTGTCTTTTACAATAACGCAGGTATTTGGCGATATGCTCACTTCGCAATCGGTAAAAGCATACAATGCATCAATGGTTATATCTGGAGAAATACCAGGTGCCAGTTCAACAATAATTTCTACTTCAGCCGCAGTATGGTCGGTTACTTTTTTTACTTTTATTTTACCCTGGTCATTTGCTTTTACAATACTTTCCATCAACTGCGTTGTGGTAACGCCAAAGGGAACATTGCGTATGACGAGTGTTTTTTTATCTACTTCTTCTATCACTGCCCTCACTCTTACTTTACCACCACGAACGCCTTCATTGTAATTGCTGGCGTCCATAGTACCGCCGGTTTGAAAATCGGGAAGTATCTCAAATTTTTTGCCTCGTAAATATTTTATAGAGGCTTCAATCAGTTCGCAAAAATTATGTGGCAAAATTTTTGTTGCCAAACCTACCGCAATACCTTCGGCTCCCTGCGCAAGCAACAAAGGAAATTTCATGGGCAATGTTACAGGTTCGTTTTTACGGCCATCGTAACTCAATGCCCAATCGGTTGTTTTTGCGTTGAAGGCAACTTCCAATGCAAACTTGCTTAGTCTTGCTTCAATATATCTTGATGCGGCGGCTTCATCACCGGTGCGTACATCGCCCCAGTTACCCTGCGTTTCAATCAGCAAATCTTTTTGTCCCAGGTTTACCAAAGCATCACCAATGCTTGCATCGCCATGCGGATGGTACTGCATACTTTGCCCAATGATGTTGGCAACTTTATTAAAACGACCATCATCCATTTCCTTCATGGCATGCAGAATGCGCCGCTGTACAGGCTTTAAGCCATCTTCAATAGCCGGCACTGCACGTTCCAAAATTACATAACTGGCATAATCCAGAAACCAGGTTTTGTATTGGCCGCCAATGCCTGCATCGGTGTGTAGGTATTCTTCTTTTGGTTTTTTATTTGTTGCCATAAGCCTCTCCTCCCTTCCTCCTCTCCCCAGGAGAGGAGGCGGTGCTTTATATCGTTAATTAATATTTAATCTTCCAAATCGGCATTTTTGCTTTAATCAACATAATCATTCGCTCTATTACTCAGCAACCAATTCAAACATTTAAATGCTTGCCTTTTTCCTCCCCTCGGGGGAGGTTAGGAGGGGCTCTTCACCTCAAACTCCTTCATCTTGCCAACCACACCCTGCACATCAAACATACCCTGCGCAATCATCAATTTTAAACGCCACAACAAATACATATCGCCGGTTGTATTTTTTACTTTGGTAAGATGTGTGTGAATAATTTTTGATGCTTTTTGCCAATCGCCGGTTACTATTTTCTTTAATTCTGCATCATAAAAATCAACTTCCTCCTGTATCAATTTTTTCCCACCTTCCAGCAAACGAACGCCTTTATTTTCGTTGCAGAGTTTTGCCCATTCGTCGGGGTCAACTTCAAATTCACTTGGTGTAATTACTCTTTCTAATTTTTTTGCTTTTACAAATTCCCTGGGTGCTATTTCAAATAAGTTTGTGGGATAAAAAAGGTTTCCCTTCTCATTTAAAAAAGGAAGATTGTTGAGGTAGAGAATAAATATCCTGCCCTGGTAATCTTTCAACTGACTGATCAGCCAGTAATAACCGCTTACATCGTGTTTGTTTTGTGCGGCCCAAATCCAGATGATCTCATCAGGATTATTATCCAGCCGCTCTTTTAAATCAGCTACCGTTTTAGCATCATCAACTTCGCCGCTGTTAAAGTGTCCGTCATAATCGCCACCGGCCAAAACATCAGCCCACCATTGCTTTCGGGCTTCAATACCTTCTTCGGTATAAATATCCGCCAAAGGGCCAACTGCAAAATCATCCTTTATCTGAATGATATGGCCTTGCAATGTTTCATCCAGTTCAAAACTTTTTTCTAATGCTGCAATATCTGCTTCCTGAAATACTATATGAATCATTTTTACTTTTGAATTTTCACTTTTGAATTAAATAATACTCTCCAAATACTCATGCTCCAAGTTCCTCTTTCAGGGGGCTAGGGAGTTTCCGCTAAATCCATCTCCACTTTCAAATTATCAATAATAAAATCTTGCCTGCTTGGTGTGTTTTTACCCATATAATATTCCAGCAAATGCTGAATATGTGTTTCGGGTAAAAGCATTACCGGCTGCAGTTTCATGTCTTCACTTATAAAGCGGGCAAACTCGTGGGGGCTAATTTCTCCCAATCCTTTAAAGCGTGTTGTCTCTGGTTTGTTGCCTAATTTTCTTGTTGCTTCCTGTTTCTCTGTTTCATTATAACAGTAAATGGTTTCCTGTTTATTTCTTACCCTAAACAAAGGTGTTTCTAAAACATAAACGTGGCCGTTTTTTACCAGGTCGGGGAAAAATTGCAGGAAGAAAGTCATCAGCAACAAACGTATGTGCATGCCATCCACATCGGCATCGGTTGCAAAAACAATATTGTTGTAACGCAGGCCTTCGTAACCTTCTTCAATATTCAACGCATGTTGTAAAAGGTTGAACTCTTCGTTTTCGTAAACTACTTTCTTGGTTAACCCATAACAGTTAAGCGGCTTACCCCGTAAGCTGAACACAGCCTGGGTTTCAACGTTACGGGCCTTGGTAATGCTACCGCTGGCACTATCGCCTTCGGTAATAAAAATGGTACTCTCTTTTTGTTTTTCAGCAATTTTATCTTTGTCTTTACCGCTGGCTTCATCGTTGTAATGAAACTTACAATCCCGCAATTTTTTATTGTGCAGATTTGCTTTTTTTGCTCTTTCGTTGGCAAGTTTTTTAATGCCGGCCATATCTTTACGCTCACGTTCATTCTGCTCAATACGTTTTTTTAAAGCTTCTGCAGTTTCGGGGTTTTTGTGCAGAAAATTATTGAGCTCTTTACCTAAAAAATCGCCAATAAAATTACGCATACTGGGCCCACCTTCCGAAACCGTTTGTGAACCCAGTTTTGTTTTTGTCTGACTTTCAAAAACCGGCTCCTGCACCCGTACACTTAGCGCTGCACAAACACTTCCACGTATATCTGTAGCGTCGTAATCTTTTTTATAAAACTCACGTATTGTTTTTATCAACGCTTCTCTAAAAGCCGCCAAATGCGTACCACCCTGCGTGGTAAACTGTCCGTTTACAAAACTGTAGTACTCTTCGCCATAATCATTCTCATGCGTTAAGGCAATTTCAATATCCTCTCCTTTTAAATGTATAATCGGGTAACGGATTTCATCTTCATTGGTTTTACGCTGCAACAGATCGAGCAAACCATTTTTACTAACATACCTTTTGTTATTGAGGTTCATCACCAAACCTGCATTCAGGTAGCAGTAATTCCAAAACTGGTTATCAAGATATTCCTGTACAAAATGAAAGTTTTTAAAAATTTTATCATCGGGCACAAAAGTTACCAGGGTTCCATTCTCTTCGGTGGTTTTTGTTTCTTTATGCTCCTCAGTTAAAACGCCTCTTTCAAATTCGGCTGTTTTTTCTTTACCATCTCTAAAAGCAGTTACTTTAAAATAATTACTGAGTGCATTTACGGCTTTGGTTCCCACACCATTCAATCCCACACTTTTTTGAAATGCCTTACTATCGTATTTGGCACCTGTGTTTATTTTACTCACCACATCTACCACTTTACCCAGCGGTATTCCACGGCCATAATCACGGATGGTAATTGTTTTGTCTTTTATATTTACATCTACATGCTTGCCATAACCCATGGTATGTTCGTCAATGCAGTTGTCAATTACCTCTTTCATTAAAACATAAATGCCATCATCGGGGCTGCTGCCATCGCCCAGTTTACCAATGTACATGCCGGGGCGTAGCCTGATGTGCTCCTTCCAATCCAGGCTCCGGATGGACTCTTCGTTATAATCATTCTTTTGTATCTCTGCCATGGTTTAGTTAATCCGTTAATTGGTTAATTGGTTAATCCGTAGAGCCTGGGCTAAATGAGAATCCGTTAATTGATTTTTGCACTAAACGGATTAACGGATATACAAATTAACGGATTAACCTATTTTATCGCTGCGAATATAACTGAATGGGAGGATTTTTGATATGAACGAATTATCCACAATCATTTTAAAAATGTGAGCAAAAATTGAGCAGTACAATATCTTAAATTTTAAATGATTTACATAAGGTTTCAATATGCTCAAAATCATAGGTTAAAATCAGTAGGGATAATAGTTTTACCTAAACAATCTATCATGAAACTAAGTTCAGCATTAACTGTATTAATATTAACTGTATTAATTTTTTCCTGCAGTTCTACTAAAATAACTTCTTCGTGGAGGGCCGAAAATGCCACTACTAAGCCATATCGTAATATTATGGTGTGGGGCCTTTTAGCTGAAAAAGACAGCAGCATCAGGCACCAGATGGAAACTCACCTGGTTAACGATCTTATTGGAAAAGGTTACCGGGCATTTGCTTCAACTGATGTTTATAAATCAAAAGCCTATAAAAAAATCAATACTGCAGAGATTATTGATGAATTTAAAAACACGGGCATTTATGCAGTGATAACCATTGCATTGTTAAATAAGGAAAAGGAAGAGAAATTTTACCCGGGGGGAATTCAGCGTGTACCAGCTTATTACAGCGGCACGCTGGATAAATACTATTCAGGCATTTATGAGAGAATATTTACTCCCGGTTATTATATTACCAGCACAACCTATTTTTGGGAAAGTAGTCTTTTTGAATTGCCGGATGCTGCAATGACATACAGTGTTCGCACTAAATCATTTGATCCGCTTACTACAGAAAAACTGGCACACGAAAACGGACTGCAGATAATTAAAGACATGGTTAAGAAAAAACTGATTCTTGATCTGGCTTCAAAGGAAATTCAGTAAGCATCGGGATTCAGATATTTTTTTGCAGTAGCTTTATAAAAAAAATTAAATGAATCTTGATCTTACAAAAAAAACCGCCCTTGTATGCGGCAGCACACAAGGGCTTGGTTATGCAAGTGCTGTAGAGCTTGCTTTACTGGGTTGCCATGTTGTGCTAATGGCCCGTAATGAAGAGAAACTGAAAGAAACGGTAAAAACACTGGATATTTCTAAAGGGCAAATGCATCAATATCTTGTTGCTGATTTTGCAGATGTTAATGCCGTAAAAAATTCCATAGCAGGTTTTACAAAAAATAATACAGTGCATATTCTGGTAAATAATACCGGCGGGCCGGCGGGCGGCACAGCTTTAAATGCCGATGCTGCCGATTTTTTATCAGCATTTAACAATCATCTTATAAATAACCACAACCTTACGCAGGCGGTGGTGCCGGGCATGAAGGAGGCTGGCTTTGGACGTATAATCAATATCATTTCTACCTCGGTAAAAAGCCCCATCGCCGGTTTGGGCGTAAGCAATACCATCAGGGCGGCGGTTGCTAACTGGGCAAAAACGCTGGCTACCGAGTTGGGGCCTTTTGGTATTACAGTAAATAATGTATTGCCCGGCTTTACCAAAACGGTAAGAGCAGATTATGTGATTGCATCCAAAGCCAAAGCAGGCAACATTAGTGAGGATGAAGTTTTAAAGCAATTAGTTGCAGAAATACCGGTGGGCAGAATTGGCCAGCCCGAAGAATTTGGCGCAGCAGTAGCTTTTTTGGCCACGCCTGCTGCAGCATATATAAATGGTATTAATTTACCGGTTGATGGTGGCAGATTGGGTTGCCTGTAAATTTATTTTACCGGCGCAACCCTTTGTGGTTTATAAATGTCTTTATCAAGGAAAGTTATTTTAAATAATTAATTTTATATTGATATTAAATTATCTAATTTAACTCCTCATTCTAATCTTTAAAAAATAAAAAAAATGAAACTGACAAAATTATTAATGGTTGTGGTTGTATCGGCCACCATGCTTTTTGTAAGCTGTAAACCAAAAGACGCAGACATTAAAGCTAATGTTGAAAAAGCTTTAAAAGCCGATCCTATGATGGAAGGCACAACCGTTGATGTAAAAGATGGTGTTGTAACAATTGGTGGTGAGTGTAAAGATGATGCCTGTAAAGCACATTGCGAAGAAACTGCAAAAGCTGTTAAAGGTGTAAAATCTGTTGTAAACAATTGCATAATTGCACCTCCTCCACCGCCACCACCAGCTTCTTTATCTACCACAATTGATGCAGCTAAAATGCAGCAGGTACGGGATGGTTTAAAAGATATGCCGGGTGTTACTGTGGAGTTTGTTGGCGACAAAGCTGTTTTAAAAGGCGCTGTAACTGATAAGCAAAGATTAACCATTATGCAATTGCTGGCTTCAGCAAAAGTAATGTCGGATGCTACCGGATTAACTGAAAAGAAATAAATAATTTAACACTTAAAAACAAATAAAATGGCACTACAGGACAAATATGCCGAGTTACTGCAAACCGCCAGCACATTGGGCGTTGCAAACCTGGCTTCGGCAGAACAAGCTGGCGTATTACACGTTAGCGGCACCGCAAAAAGCACCGCAGATTATGATGCAATTTGGGCATTATATTCAAAGATTGACCCAAACATGGCAAGCGGCGATCTGATGCTGAACATTGATATTAAAGCCGATGCAGGCGCTCAATTAAAAGTAACTACAGAAAGCAGCAACCTTAACATCAGAAGTACGCCTAGTACCGAAGGTGAAATAGTTGGCAAAGCAGCACATGATGAAGTAGTTACACTGGTTGAAAAAACCGATGACAGCTGGTGGAAAATAAAGACTGCAAATGGCGAAGAAGGTTATGCATTTGCACAATACCTTTCTCCCATGTAAAATAAAAATGAAGTTTTTAAAAAGCCATTCCATTAATACGGAATGGCTTTTTTATTTGTAGTTTTATTATAAATTATTTTGTATGAAAAAAATATTGCTGCTTATAAGTGTATTCTTTATTGCAGAGGCAAATGCACAGTTTTTTAAAAAAGACGCCGGGCTGGCACATACATTCTCCATAGTTGCCCGTGACCCTGTAACCGGCGAAATGGCCGTGGGCGTGCAAAGCCACTGGTTTAGCGTAGGTACAGCCGTAACCTGGGGCGAAGCAGGTGTGGGCGTTGTTGCCACACAAAGTTTTGTAAATAAAAGTTATGGCATTAAAGGTCTAAGGCTGATGAAGAACGGCAAAACCGCCACCGAAGCATTGAGCGAATTACGTGCCGCAGATGAAGGCCGTGAAGTAAGGCAGGTTGCCATGATTGATGCAAACGGAAACGTAAATGCTTTTACCGGTAAAAACTGCATTGACCATGCCGGCAATATTGTTGGCAAAAATTACTCGGTACAAAGCAATATGATGCTTACAGATAAAGTTAACAAGGCCATGGCAACAGCCTTTGAAGGCAGCGAAGGAAAACCTTTGGCAGAGCGGGTTTTACTGGCACTTAAAGCAGCCCAGGCAGTTGGCGGTGATATAAGAGGTAAACAATCTGCCGCTATTTTAGTAGTTGCAGGCAAAAGCAACAACGAACCCTGGAACGAACGACTGATTGATTTACGGGTTGATGATAACAAAGCGCCGCTTGATGAATTAGACAGGTTGTTAAAAACATACCGTGCATACGAACACATGGATAAAGGCGACCTTGCAACAGAAAAAAACGATATGAAACTGGCCATGCAAGAATACAGTGCTGCCATGAAAATGTTTCCGGATAATTTAGAAATGCAGTACTGGACTGCCATTACACTGGCAAATAATAAAAAAGTTGCTGAAGCATCTGTACTGCTGCAAAAAATTTATAAAAAAGATGCCAACTGGCGTGAGTTAACCAAACGTTTGCCAAAAGTAAATTTATTAACTGTTTCGGCTGCCGACTTACAACTTTTATTGAGGTAAGTTTGTAAAAAATAATAACAATGAAATCTTTAAACAGCATGCTTGGCACCCTTTTATTTTCGGCCATCTTCATTTCATGCACTGCACAAACAAAAACCGGCTTAACTGCTGATGAGTTTGAAAAACAGATAACTACGCAAAAAAATATTCAGATACTGGATGTAAGAACACCTGGTGAATTTTTTAGCGGCCACATAAAAAATGCGCTCCAGGCCGATTGGAATGATAGCAAGGAATTTGAACGCCGCCTGGCTTATGTTGATAAAAACAAACCAGTGTATGTATATTGTCTGGCTGGCGGCCGAAGCGCCGCTGCCGCAGATAAAATGCGTAAAGCAGGTTATAAAAATGTGTACGAGTTGAATGGTGGTACCAATGCCTGGCGTGCCGCCAATAAACCTTTAGACGGTGTAAGTACCGAAAAACAAATGACTGTTGAAGAATTGAATGCAACCATTGAAGGATCAAAAATAATTCTGGTTGATTTTGGTGCAAGCTGGTGCCCGCCCTGCATACAGATGGAGCCGGTACTTAAAAAAGTAACAGAAAAAAATAAAGACAAATTTACTTTAGTAAAAGTGGATGGTGGCCGTGACCAGGATATTTTGCAAACTTATAAAGTAACAGCATTACCCGTGTTTATTATTTTTAAAGATGGCAAACAGGTTTGGCGCAAAGATGGTGTGGCTACTGAAAAAGAAATATCGGCACAATTAAAATAGCTTAATCCTGCGTTAACTCTTTAATAAAATCACTCACTAAATAACTGATCAGTTTACCGGTGGTTTCATTTTTTCTGCCATCGGCTAATTGGGTGGCACCTTCGCAAATATGCAGGTAAGCCGGTTTAGCATCCTGAGCCGTAAAGGTTACAAATTTACGTGCCAGTAATGGCGAAATACCGCATGGTGTAATGGAGCTGCTTAAAACATTTTCTACACAATCAAGGTCAATTTCAATTCCGGTATAACTGTCTTCGGTAAAGCCGGTGGCATGTGCAACGGCCTGTATAAAGTTTTTACGTTCGTGTATAAAAATCTCTTCGTAACTAATGTAATCTATAAACGGATTGTTGTGTATATCCATCAGCACATTTTGCGAAATGTAATTTTCGTGTAAGCCAACCATACAATATTTGCCCAGGTAACCATCTTCCTCTGCATAGCGAAATCCGTTGCCACTGTGCCTTCCCTCGGCCACACTGTAATCGGCATGGGCATCTAAATTTATGCAGTTAATCTGCGATAGCGGAATCAGATCAGCCTTATGCAAACCCTTGGCAACGCCTTTTATAATCGGGTACGCATTATTATGCCCACCACCAATAATGATGGGTATTTTTTTTGCAGATGCAATTACTTTAAGCAGGTTCTCTACTTCTTCATCAACAATATTTAACGCATGGCGGTAAGCATTTATTTTTTCTTCGGGATTATAGGCATTATTTTCAATCAGAAATTTAACATCTCCAAAATCAAAATGGCCCAGCACCAAAGTGTTTTCTCCGGTTAAATAATCGTTGCTCTGCAGGTTTAAAAAACAAGTTAAAAAAGCAAGCCAGGCAGTTTCTGTTCCCCCTACCCCATAATTTGCCTTTACGCCAAAATCTTCCGGAATACCAAGTACTACATATTTGGCATCCGATTCTTTCAACACTTCGGGCCATTCGGTGTCTGGCTTTAAAAATTTCACACGCTCTCCCATCCTGGTTTCAAAGCGGCGCACTTTGGTTAGAGATAAAATATCCTGTTTACTGTAAAACTTAAAATGTTTCATAGCTGGAAGTTAGGGTAAATCCTATTGCAAAAAGAAAAGGAGGGTAAAATAAATATCATTTTTTAAATTATACCCCAACACACAATTTTTATATTTTAAGCATAAATATTACTAAAAATGCTATTGGTACAGTATTTGTTAATTGCTGATTTATGAAAACAAAAATCAAAATCTCAGCAATTTTATTAGGCTCAGCAATGCTGTTTGCCTCAGTAACTAACGCACAAAGCCCCATGGCACCCGTAAAAAAAGGGAGTGTAACATTCAGTGCCGGTGTTGGCATTGGCAACGAGTACAGCAGCGATTATTATAACTCCGCATTTGGTACCAAAGCTGTAATTGAAGCCGGTTTATGGAATGCCGGGCCTGGTGTAATAACCCTTGGTGGCGAAGTAGGTGCCTCATTTTCTAACGGAGGCATTTACGACAATTACAAAACCAATACCATTGTTGTTGCTGGCCGCTCTGCCTGGCATTACGGCTGGAAGGTGAAAGGACTTGATACTTATGCCGGCTTATCCGCAGGCGCAGGCTTTCACAATTACAAGTACGATAAAAACGGCTATGTAAAAGAAAGTGAAGTAATTCCTGTATTTGCAGGTTTTGTTGGCGCATCTTATTTTGTAACTCCTAATTTTGGTTTTAATGTAGAAGTTGGTAATGATATTACCAGACTGCAAGGTGGTATTATATTTAAGTTAAAGTAAGGTTAGTGCGTTTTATTATTTTTGTTGCACAAAATTTATGGCAACATTAAAAGCATACATACCTAAACTTATTTTTACTGGCGAACAATGGCTGCATAATTATGCGGCCATTGTTGCAAATGGTATTATAGCAGATGTTTTGCCTTTTGCTGATTTAGAACCATCAATTGAAACTGTGCATTTTAAAAACTGCATACTTGCACCGGCATTTATTGATCTGCAGATTTATGGTGCTTACGAAAAATTATTTGCCGTTTACCCGGATACAAACTCTTTACATTTATTAAACAAATACAGCAGCAGCGGTGGCGCTTCTTTTTGTATGCCAACTGTTGCAACCAACCAGCCTGAAGTTTTTTTTCAATGTATTGATGCCATCAGGCAGTATTGGCAAAAGGGCGGCGAAGGAATTTTAGGCTTACATGCAGAAGGCCCATGGATCAACAGTTCAAAAAGAGGTGCTCATATAGAATCGCTGATACACAGCCCTTCTTTAAAAGAAGTGGAAGCTTTGTTAGACCATGGTAAAGATGTTTTAAAGATTATCACACTTGCTCCCGAGGTTTGCAGTAAAGAAATTATTGATCTCATACATTCATATGGCATTAAAATTTTTGCTGGCCACAGCAATGCAACTTATGAAGAAGCCATGCAGAGTTTCGATGACGGCATTACTGCTGTAACTCATTTATACAATGCCATGAGCCCGTTGCAACATCGCAACCCGGGTATGGTAGGTGCAGCATTTGATCATCAGCACATCATGGCAAGTATCATTGCCGATGGCTACCATGTTGATTATGCCGCCGTACGCATTGCAAAGAAAATTATGCAGCAGCGGCTTTTTGCCATTACCGATGCAGTTACTACAACAACCGAAGGTTATTATAAACATCAGGCTGACGGAGATAAATATAAAGCTGATGGTATCCTGAGCGGATCTGCTTTAACCATGTATAAAGCATTGCAAAACTTAGTAAAACATGTTGGTATAGAAACCGGCGAAGCCATTCGTATGTGCAGCCTGTACCCTGCGCAGATAATGGAAATGGATGATCAGTTGGGCAGGATTGCTGCAGGCTACAAAGCAAAAATGGTATTGCTACCACAATTATTAGATGATAATGATGTTCGTATTATTTTTTAAATTTTACTGCGTTACAAAAATCCCTCTGGCATTAGATACAACTCCTGATGTTTTACTTCCAATATCAGTTTCAACAGCATTTTTCCAGAATTTGGCAATTGTATAATTCAGCCCGTTAAAGCCATCCGCTTCGTCCCCGCATATATGCACATCATTACCATAAACAGCAATCGCATGAGCCTGAACATGATTAGTGCCATTAGAAAGATTCACTGAAGCTCCAGTGCTGTTCCAGTATTTACCTACTCTAAAACCATTTGAATTGATTTCGTACCCTACAGCATGAACTACATCCCCATCAACCGTAAAAGCATTTAGCTGGGCATCTTTAGTACCATCTGAAAGACTTTTTATCTGCCCGTTTTTCCAATGTGCTGCAACCTTTTTAGTTCCATTCGATTGGTTGCCACCCACAAAAACATCATTTCCAACAACAACAATACCACCTGGATAAGAAAAGAAACCTGGAAGATTAACAGCTGTTGTATTTTTCCAAAATTTTGTTACCACGCCTGAAGCAGTACTTTCGGACCCGAATATATAAACATCATTACCTGATACTGCAATTGAATAGGCATGAGCAAAATTGGAACCATCGGTTAACTTCGTTTCAATTCCATTTTTCCAATATTTTGCAACACGACCCATATTTTCCGCTTCACTTCCTGTCACATAAACATCTTTACCAACAACTATCATTGAACCAAACTCAGCCAATGAACTACTCTTTGAAAGCGTTGTGGCTACTCCATTTTTCCAGTATTTTAGTGTATGGTGGCCACTGGGATCCTCAATTTCAAACCCTGCAACATAAACATCATTTCCCTTAACAACAATTGAATAAGCAAATGATTTTTTTGTGCCGTCTGCCAGGTGGGTAGCAACATCATTTTTCCAAAATGTGGCCACTGAAAAAGTTCCGTTAGATTCTGCTCCGGCTATGTATACATTTTTTGCTGCCGGAACCAGGTCATTTTTTTTACAGGAGTTTGTAACAGTAATAATGCTTAAAAGCATAATTAGTTTTAGTGTATGCTTCATGTTTTTAGGGTTGTTTTTAAGTGAGCAGGTTAAAGAATAATGCCTTTTGAAAAACACTTCAATGTATTAGACAATATATTGATAAAATTAGCTGCATTACATTACGCCCGGTATAAATACCTCTTGCATTTCAGCTTTAATTGAGTTATATTTATACAAGTTCTTTTTCTTCACGCTATAAATTATACGTTATGAACCTCCTCGAAAAATTTGAGTATTGGGGTGACAGGCATCACCCAAAATGGCTGGATATTATTCGTATTGCTTTAGGAATCTTTCTCTGTTATAAAGGTGTTGATTTTCTCCGCAACAGCAGCAACCTCATCAGCCTGATGAAAAACACTTCTCCCTTCAGCGAATTTATGATCATTTTGCTGGCGCATTTTGTTGCATTTGCCCATATATTAGGGGGCTTCTTTTTAGGCCTTGGCTTATTTACCCGTGCAGCCTGTTTAATACAGATACCGATTTTGGTGGGCGCCATTATTTTTGTAAATATCAACGCAACACGGGATGCTTTTAGTCCCTATTCCGAATTGTTTCTTTCGGTAATTATCTTATTGTTGCTAATTTATTTTTTGATCATCGGCAACGGCCCGCTTTCGGTAAAAGTGCCGCCCGAAGAGCATTTAAAGGAACATGAAGATTATATTAAAAAAGTAAAAGACTAAAGCGAAATTGTATTACTTTTAAAAAAACAGCCCGGCTAAACGGATTTTATCTCATCTAAATATGCCGTTGTTATGTAACAATAGCCTTAAAAGATTATTGTAAAAAAAATGGTTCGAAATAATCCGAACCATTTTTATTTCATGGCTGTAAATCTTGTTCAAAACCTTCAGCAAAAATCAATGCAACAAATAGCTGGTTCCCTGCAATGGCCTTATTTGTTTATCTGGCCCAAGTACTTTTACATTGTCGAAAATAACAAGCGAGCCTGGTGCACAACGATCCATCAGGCTGCGGATAGGTTTAAGACTGTTACTTTTGATAAAGTCTGTTTCAACATTTTTAAAATTAGTACCTGAAAAATAAACAGTAGCACTTACAACTGTAAATTGTACATCAAAATCAAAATCTTTAAGCTCTGCACGGCAAAAATCCTGTGCTTTAAAAATGACTGCCAGCATTTTACCATTTTCGGGAGATGGCTGAGCAAAAAGGTTAAACCCTTTATTGTCAGCATCTTTAAAAATTACCAGATCAGATGCAGTGATGCTGCCGGCAACTGATTTCATCTGGTTGTTTACGGGCAAAATACCCAGACTTAAAAAAGAGAAAAGAATTACTTGTTTCATAGTATTAAGTTTTAGCAGGTGTAAATGATGACTTAAAGCTAATACTTGAAAAGTGAAAGAATTGTTAGAGTTTAAAAAGCCACAACGTGGCGAAATTTTGGTATTTAAAAAATAATTAGCTTTCTAAAGGCCGCCGCGGCGGAGCGATATTTCTTTATTAGTGACTTCGATAAAAATGTCGCCTCTCTGAGGCTTAACTTAATTACATTGCTCTACGCGGCATTAAAAGGTTAACTCCGGCAACGGGTTGTTAGCACTTAATTTCACTTTACAAAAGCTGCCGATTTAGAAGATTCCATTGAAGTTAAAAAATTTGATGCCCAAAACTTTATCAGTAAAGGAAAAGCCCGAATTTGTAAAATACTTTAACTATATGTTTAAAAATTAACGCCTTATCCATTAAAAGTATAACAGCAGCATTTAAATTTGTTTAAAAGCTGTAAATTTATCAACTACAAAACCATTGCATGAAAAATTTATTACAATATTTAGCATTCATTTCATCAGTTCTGTTTATAACTGCCTGCCAAAAGGAATTAAATTTTGATGGCACTCCATCTGCACCCGGCAACGGACAGGCAGTTGGCACTTTAAAATCTACATCAGGCAATTGTCTGCCAAGTACGATCAATGGCATTTATAGCAAAGATTCTCTTTTAAAATTATCAAACTTTATACAGGTTACTGCAGATATTACAGCCATTGGTACTTATACAATTAAGAGCGATACCATTGCCGGTTTTTCCTTCAGCGGTACGGGTACAATAACCAACAGTGGTGTTAATTCAATAAATCTGGCAGGTAGTGGCACTCCCACTTCGGCAGGTGTAAAAACTTTTACAGTAACCTTTGGTAGCAGTGTTTGCAAAATAGATGTTACTGTTGTTGCAGCAACTCCCCCACCTACAGCCTACACATTTACCTGCGCCGGCACTACATTTGGCCCGGGTGTTTACACGGCAAATTCGCCTGTTGGGGCACAGCATACTGTTACGCTGAATGTAGTAGTTACTTCGCCTGGGCCTTGGTTAATTAATGTTGCGGCTGTAAATGGCGTATCATTTTCGGGCAGTGGCACTTTTACTGCTGCTACAAATACGCAAATCACTTTAACTGCCAGCGGCACACCGGTTGCTGCAAGTCCGCCGCCATTTAATTATACTGTTGCAAGTGGTGGAGCCAGTTGTATATTTTCAATTACAGTTGCAGCACCAGCGCCAACACCAAATTTAGATTATGTACCGCAAACATCTTTCAGCAACTGGAGCTCAAGATTGGTGAGTGGTACCGCTGCCGACACTACATATATACAGGTAAGTGCCAACTCAAAAACATTAGGCCCCAACAGCTATAAAATTTTTGAAGTAAAAGATATGGGCGTAGCAACCGATTCTTTTTTCAACCGTAAAAACGGAGGAGAATACTACCAATATATTGATGGTAACCTGGGCGTTTTAGCCAACCCCATTAATAAAGAATATTTAGTGCTTGATTCTACCAAAGCAGTAGCCTATAGCTGGACGGTCAATTTCGGCCCCAATGTTGCCATGGGATTTCCACTTTCGAATATAAGAATAGATGCAGAAATTTTAGGAAAGGGCGAAACACGAACTGTAGCATCAATAGTGTATAACAACGTTATAAGGGTAAAATATGCTTACACGGCCACTGTTATTGGCCTGGGAGATATACCGGTGGCTGAAGAGGAAAGATGGTTTGCACGGGGAATTGGTGTAATCAAATCAAGCATTATGAACCTGATAAACCCGGCAACAATAATTAACGAAACTACCAGAACCCAGATTTTTTAACTTACAATCATTAAAGGATTGTGTTGGTTCTTATTGTTTATTTGTGTGTGAAAATTATTATTGTTTTACGTGCTCTTGAAAGCTTGTTGGTTTGTTATATATTAATTCTTCTGAAATAAATCATGCATTTCTTAATTAACGCTGCAATAAAAAGCGTGGCAATTAAGCTCAAGTAATATCAGCCAGTACATTTTTTAAGCAACCACCGTAATCATACCCGTCATAGTAGGTATAAAAAAAAGGCATCCTTTCCGGACACCTTTATGTATTATTATTATTATTTGAAAATAAATATTCACACAAATAAGAATAATTGTTACTGAATTATTTATTGGTTTGCTTCTGGTTCAGTAGGTTCTTCCGGTTCAGCTGATGCTTCAGTATCCGTAGCAGTTTCATCAGCATTTGCTTCAGCAACTATTGGGTTACCTTCTTCATCCAATAAAATTTCTTCTTCAACTTCTTTTTCATCCAGTTGCGTAATAGCTGCAATTTCATCGCCTTCATCAACCTTAATCAATTTAACGCCCTGTGTTGCACGCCCTTGCTCACTTATCTTGTTTACTGCCATACGAATAGTGATGCCGCTTACGCAGGTTATCATTAAATCTTCTGCTTCGGTTACAGCCAGTAAACCAACCAGACTACCTGTTTTAGCAGTAACACTGATGGTTTTAACACCTTTACCACCACGGTTTGTTATGCGGTAATTTGCTTCGCCGGTTTCGGGATCATCTAAGAAAGTACGCTTGCCATATCCATTGGCACTTACTACCAAAACTGTTTTGGTTTTGTCTTCTACATTAACGCAAACCATACCAACCACTTCATCGGTTGCTTCATCCACATCTATACCGGCAACGCCAATACCACCACGTCCGGTTGGTCTTACCTTAGCCTCCGGAAAACGAATGGCACGGCCACTTTTAACCGCCATCATAATTTCACAATTGCCATCTGTAAGTTTTGCTTCTAATAATTGGTCGCCTTCTTTAATGGTTATTGCATTAATACCGTTCTGGCGTGGGCGACTGAAATCTTTCAATCTTGATTTATTGATGATACCCTGTTTGGTACATAATAGGATATAATGATTGTTTACATATTCCTCGTCATCAAAATTCTTAACATCAATAATGGCTCTTACTTTATCATCTGGCGGTATCTGTATCATGTTCTGCAATGCCCTGCCCTTACTGGTTTTATCGCCTTCGGGTATTTCATATACTTTTAGCCAGAAACATCTTCCCATTTCTGTAAAGATGAGTAGCGTATGGTGTGTGCTGGCAACAAAGAGGTGTTCTATATAATCTTCCTGCCTGGTGCTGCTGCCTTTGGCACCACGCCCGCCGCGGCGTTGCTGGCGGTATTCTGCTGCAGATGTACGCTTAATATAACCCAGGTGAGAAATAGTGACTACCACATCTTCATCTTCAATCAGGTCGAGCATATTTATTTCATCACCCACATAAACAATCTCCGATTTACGCTCATCACCAAATTTTTCTTTTACTTCTATCAGTTCTGTTTTAATAATGTCGTAACGCATATCTTCATTGGCAAGTATCAGTTTTAAATGCTCAATCAACTTCATAATCTCGGCATGCTCTGCACGAATCTTATCAATCTCCATACCGGTAAGGCGTTGTAAACGCAATTCCAGTACCGCTTTTGCCTGTATCTCACTCATGCCAAAATTAGTCATCAAACCATCCTGTGCAATATTTGGCGTGGATGATTCACGGATGAGTTTTATCACTGCATCCAGGTTATCAAGCGCAATAATGTAACCTTCCAAAATGTGTGCTCGTTCTTCTGCTTTGCGTAATTCGTATTGGGTGCGGCGCACTACCACTTCGTGCCGGAAGAGAATAAATTCGCTGATAAGATCACGCAGATTTAAAATTCTGGGCCTTCCTCTAACCAGTGCCACATTATTTACACCATAAGATGTTTGTAATTCTGTTTGTTTATAAAGATGATTGATAACAACCTGTGCAACCGCATCTTTCTTCAACTCTACTACAATACGTGTTCCCTCTTTATTATTACTTTCATTGTTTACATCCGAAATGCCTTCAATGGCTTTATCATTAATAAGGTCGCCGATTTTGGCGGTTAATAAATCCCTGTTTACCTGGTAAGGCACTTGTGTAATGATGATTTTTTCTCTGCCATTTTTGGTAGTTTCAATATCAACCTTACCACGCAACACAACCCTGCCACGGCCGGTTAACAAACCTTCCTTAACACCCTCAAAGCCATAAATAACGCCACCCGTAGGGAAATCGGGAGCTTTTACATATTTAATAAGCTCTTCGCAGGTAATTTCTTTATTTTCAATGTAAGCAATACAGCCATCAATAACTTCGCTTAAGTTATGCGGCATCATATTAGTGGCCATACCCACGGCAATACCACTACTGCCGTTTACGAGCAACTGCGGAATACGGGTAGGTAAAACCATCGGCTCCTTTAATGAGTCATCAAAGTTTAGCTGGTAATCAACTGTATCCTTTTCAATATCTTCCAGCATAGCTTCTGCAAACTTTTCCATGCGTACCTCGGTGTAACGCATAGCAGCCGGCGGATCTCCATCTTCGCTACCAAAATTACCTTGTCCGTCAATCATTGTATAACGCATGGCCCAGTCCTGTGCCATACGTACCATGGTTTGGTAAATGGCACTATCACCATGGGGGTGATATTTACCCATCACCTCTCCCACAATACGAGCCGATTTTTTGTAAGGTTTGTTGCTGGTATTACTCAACTCACTCATGCCGTATAAAACGCGGCGGTGAACGGGTTTTAAACCATCACGTACATCCGGCAAAGCACGCCCAACAATTACACTCATGGAGTAATCAATATAGCTGGTCTTCATTTGCTCCTCAATATTAACCGGAATAATGCGGCCACGGTTATTATCATCACCACCGTTGTCTAAAGGCTGGTTTTCTTCGTTTAAATTGTTGTTATTTTCCATAATTTTTTGTAGTGTGCGAAAGTAGCGATTTTAGGCGGTTATTCCGCATGAAAAAGGGTGTTTTTGGAGGTTAGTTTTACACATATTTTTTCGATTTGGTGATAAGTGGATTTGATGATTTGATGCTGAATTTGGCCTCAATTATAAAATTATCAAATTATCAAATCATCAAATCAGCAAATCAGATTATCTTGCCAAAAAACTTTCTTATTTGAAAACGATTGTACTTATTGGTGCCGGAAAATCGGCCACTGTTTTAATAGATTACCTGATTGCAGAATCAGCATTAAATAACTGGAAATTTATTATTGCCGACAGCAACCGGGAGCAGATACTTTTAAAAACAAAAAACTCAAAATATGCCGAAGCGGTACAATTAGATGTTACCAATGAAGATCAGCGAAGCAAATTAATTCAAAGAGCGCATGTGGTAATTAGTATGATGCCTCCTGCCCTGCATTTTTTGGTTGCTAAAGATTGTGTGGAGTACCGCAAGCACTTATTAACGGCATCTTACTTAGATGATAAAATGAAAAGTCTGCAGGATGAAATCAGTAACCGAAAACTTTTATTTATTTGTGAGATGGGTTTAGACCCCGGCATTGACCACATGAGTGCCATGAAGATTATTGATGAAATAAAATTAAAAGGAGGTAAAATAAACAGTTTTAAGAGCCACTGTGGTGGCTTGGTTGCGCCGGAGAGTGATGATAACCCCTGGCATTACAAAATTAGCTGGAACCCACGTAATATTGTGATGGCAGGGCAATCTGGTGCAGTGTATAAAGAGAACAATGAAATAAAAACGATTGATTATCATGATCTTTTTGATTGCAGCAACGAAATTGTTTTTGATGGTTTGAAAGAACTGGCATTTTACCCCAATCGTGATTCGCTGAGTTATATACCAACTTATAAATTACCTGATACCGCAACTTTTTTAAGAACCACATTACGCCACGTTGATTTTTTTAAAGGGTGGAACGCAGTTGTACATGCAGGACTTACCAACGAAACAGAAATCATTAATGCAGATGGTTTAACATTTTCAAAATGGTCGGCATCAATTTTACCTTTTGTAAATAAGGAGAATAAACTGATGCTTGAATATCTGGGTTTGTTTGATGAAGCACCCGTTCCTGTAAATGCAAAAACATCGGCAGATATTTTACAATTTTTGGTGGAGACAAAACTAAAAATGGAGCCAACCGATAAAGACATGATTGTTATGCTGCATGAATTTGAATATGAGTTGTGCGGAAAAATTAACAGCCTTAAGAGCTGCTTAGTTGTAAAAGGAGAAGATAGCCTAAGAACAGCCATGGCAAAAACGGTAGGCTTGCCACTTGGCATTGCTGCAAAGCTGATTTTAAATGAAACTATTAAGCTTAAGGGATTGCATATACCAACTGCAAAAGAGATATATGATCCGGTACTTAAATACCTTGAAATGGCAGGAATTAAATTTACTGAAACATTAATCTTGGAAGCTGTATAAAAATGATTTTAAATTCACATTGTGAATTTTACTTGCCACGAATTAGCACTACAATACAGTTCCTTTCGTGCTAATCTGTGTAATTCGTGGCCACAAAAACTACGCTTTAGTTATAAATACTGATTTTTGAAAGCTTCCTGAGAAAAATATTTTTGTTATACGTATAGATTATTTATCTTTGTCGTATAACTTAGTATTATGGATGCAAAAATCACATTAAGTTTTGATGAAACTATTATCAAAAAGGCAAAAAACTACGCCGAAAATAACAATATTAGCCTCTCCAGGCTTACCGAGTTTTTATTGAGTAAAGTAACCAGCAATCCATATCAGTCGCTTGAGGATCTGCCTATTTCTGGCTGGGTAAATATGGTGTCAGAGGGCGAAGTTGAATACCAAACCAAAGCAAAAAAAAATAAAGATTTAAAGGCCGAATATTTTAAAAGTAAAAAATGAAGATCTTTTTAGATGCCAACATTTTGGTTTCGGTTTTGAATAAAGAATATCCTTTGTTTACTTATGCTGCCCGTATTGTAAGTCTTGTTGATAATAAAAAATTTACTGTTTACACTTCTCCTGTTTGCCTTGCCATTGCTTTTTATTTTGCTGAAAAGAAAAGCGGAACGAAGATGGCCAAACAAAAAATTAAATTACTTTCAGAAAAAATAGGCATTACCAACGTTGGTAAAAACGAAGTGCTGCTTGCTTTAGAAAATCCGCAGGTAAACGATTTTGAAGATGGCATTGAGTATTATGCTGCTGTAAATAATAATTGCGATGTAATAATAACAGAAGATACCGGCGATTTTTATTTTGCTGATATTAAAGTATGCAAAGCACAAAATTTTTTAACGGAGTATTTATTTTGATTGCATAAAGGCCAATAGTTTGTTATAATCCGTTTAATAATAATTTACGCAATTCCTCTACTCCTGCTGTTGCAGGCATTTCAATAATGTGCAGGTTGTTTTGTTTTTCTATTACCGGTATTTTTTTATCAATAATAAATTTGGGTAAATATGGGGGTGCGTAATAGAGTAATGATGCTGCCGGATAAACCTGTAACGAAGTACCAACTACCACAAAATAATCACAATCATTTAACAGTGCTGCTGCTTTTTCCATCATGGGTACTGCTTCGCCAAACCAAACTATATGCGGCCGTAATTGTGCACCATCTGTAGCCATATCTCCCAAATCAATATCGCCTGTTATTTCAAAAATATTGTCTTCATCATTCACACTCCGCATTTTAAAAATTTCGCCGTGCAGGTGCAAAACCTTTGTGGAGCCTGCTCTTTCATGCAGATCATCAATATTTTGTGTTATAATGGTTACATCAAAATCATTTTCCAGTTGTGCCAAACCAATATGTGCTGCATTTGGTTTTGCGGCTGCAACATCTTTACGCCGGTCATTATAAAAATCTAAAACCAGTTTTGGATTTTTTGTCCATCCATCGGGCGAAGCAACTTCATACACATCATAACCATTCCATAATCCATCGCTGTCTCTAAAGGTTTTAAGGCCGCTTTCGGCACTTATGCCGGCACCGGTTAGTACAACAATGTGTTTTTTATTTATCATTGATATTTTTCTTAACTGAAATTAATTTCTACAAATTATACAAGTATTTAGTCCAAAGTTTTTTGCAATCGGTATAATACCATCCAATATTTCACCGTAGTCCGTTTGACTAGTTATGGGATAAAGATGGTATTATCAATTACAGTTTTCAGTAGTAATTGTTTGGTATCATCTTTTTTGGCAATGATAATCCATTCCATCTATTCACTTTTATGTGTAAAAGCAAGGCTTTTAAAAAAGCCTGCAGCCTGTTTATTTATTATTAAATAATTGCTATAGCTAAGCAGGTGCAAAAACTGTACGTTTTTTGTAATCTATGCCGGGTGCAGGATTAGTGCTGGAGAAGCTGTCTTTTTTTTAACCCCTGCATGCTGTTTTTTAAAACATGCCGCACTCCAAACGCTATCCAATGCAATCATTTGAACGGCTTCAAAACCATAGTCCGATACAAAATCCCAGTTTTTATCACGGCAAAGATCGCTGGCAATTTTTGAAGTAAGTTTTGGGTAAGCAATCCAGAATTTGGAATTGGGTGCTAAAAAAGGAATAACATCTTTCAAGATATCAATCAATTGCCTTTGGCTTACCGCAAACACCAACGCAAAATCAATTTTACGTGTTCTTAAAAGCGGTGTAACACTTTTAGAAAAAGTAAGTTTTATAAATTGTTTTTCTATCGAAGAAGGAAGTCCTTGTATCAATAAATTTTTTTCATCCTGCAATTGCAGTTTTTCAAGCAGTGTTTCAGCAGTCATAACAAGTTGGCAATTAACAATTAAAAAAGAACTACAAATGATTGGTAAAAATTACTCCATTAACAAAGTTTTTGATTTTTGCGGATAATAATGGTCAGTTTAGCCGGTTAGTTACAGTTCTCACGCTGTTTTGGACAGTAAAGTTAAACATTTTAGATAACATATAACAGTCTGAAACAAAAAAAACTCCCTTTTTACGGGAGTTTTTTACACAAAAATTTATTCTATTTCCCTACAGGTTTGTAATAAGTTAATGCTTCGGGCATAAATTCTCTTAAACGGGCAATGCGGTTTTCATCAGCTGGATGGGTTGATAAAAACTCTGGTGGTTTTTGCCCGCCCGATGCTGCTGCCATACGCTGCCAAAAAGGAATTGCTTCATTGGGATTGTATCCTGCCATGGCGGCAAAATTTAATCCAAGATGATCTGCTTCATACTCCTGATTGCGTGAATTGGGCAACAATACTGCAATTTGAGCTGTAGGTGCAAAAATATTATTAAACAAGTCGTTGTATTTTGGGTTGTTTGCGGTGGCTATATTTCCTACAATTTCCAATCCTTGTGCAAGTGCACCCTGGCTCATACGCTCGTTACCGTGGTGGGCTACAGCATGTGTAATTTCGTGTCCCATAACTACTGCAAGTGCGGCTTCATTTTGTGTAATACCTAACAGACCGGTATAAATAACTACTTTTCCACCGGGCATACACCATGCATTCACGTCTTTAGAATCTACCAGGTTAAATTCCCACTTGTATCCGTTAAGTTCATCGCCTAACCCTTTTTGGGTGTAGTATTCAGTGATGGCTCTTGAAATTCTGAGCCCCACTCTTTTTACCATCTCTGCATCCTTATTAGAACTGCTGTTTACAACTTTATTTTGCGACAGGAAGGATTGGTACTCAGTTAATGCCTGCTGTTGCAATGTTGCCTCACCAAATAATTTCAGTTGTTTACGGCCAGTTACTGCATTAGTACTACAGGCAACAACAATTGATACCGTTGTTAAAAATAGAAGAATTTTTTTCATTTTAGTTTGAGTTTTAAAATGATTAATCAATTGGCGTACCAATAATTTATTTTGTAATAATTATACAAAAAAATAAAGTTAATTATGAGAGATGAGGAGATGGTAAATATATAGATTAATCCTGATTACGGCGGGATTTTCTTCTGTCTCTATGCTTGAGAATGGGGATGCGGCTTTCTACACCCCTTAAAATGCGGCCTATGTTTTTTTGATGTGTTACTATCACCAGCACAGCTACTATTAATGCAAAAACCCTGTACAAAACTTCATTTTCGTTCCAAATCCACAAAACGCAGATGGGGAGCGATAAGGCTGCTAATATAGAGCTTAAAGAAACATATCTGGTTAAAAAAAGTACCACCACAAAAATACCGATACAGCTTACTGCAATTACCGGTTGTATAGCCAGCACCATACCCAGCAATGTGGCAACACCCTTTCCACCCCGGAAATTAGCAAAAATGGGGAAAACATGACCCAACACTGCTGCTGTACCCAAACCCAGCATCAGGTTTGTACGCTCCAACTCATGATTAAGATAGAAGGGAAGAGAATTATAAAGCATTACGGCAGTAAGGCCTTTTAAAATATCTATCACCATTACCATAGTGCCATAACGTGAGCCTAAAACCCTGAAAGTGTTGGTAGCACCCATATTACCGCTCCCATAGTCCCTTATATCTATTCCAAAAAAACGTTTGCTTACCAGTAATGCAGTGGGAATTGAACCAATTAAATAGGATATAATAATGAGAATGAGTTCTTTCATCCGGTTTCTTTAGCTTGAGTTGAAATACAAAAATAATGAAAAATTAACTTAGAAAGCAGGTTAATTAAAAACTAACATTTCTTTGTTGATAAACCTTGCGGATATTAAAATTGAATATTTTTTTATATCAACCCATTTGGGTAAGCATACAAATCCATTCGCCATTTTGTACAGTTTTAAGAAGATGAATACCGTTTGCTGCTAATGCATTTAACATAGCAGCTTCATCAGATTTTATAAATCCGCTTAAAAGTATAAAACTACCTTTTTTACTTACCGATTGAATAGCTGCAAGATTAGCCATAATTACGTTAAGGTTGATGTTGGCCAAAATGATATCGTAAACATTATTTGTAGCAAGGGTTTCGGCTTGTATAAGAATGATTTTTGTACAATTATTTGCTGCCGCATTTTCAATAGAGTTTGTAATACTCCATTCATCGTAATCAATGGCATCAATGGCAACTGCTCCCATTTTTTCGGCCAGGATGGCTAAAACTGCTGTGCCGGTTCCAAAATCAACAACAGTTTTATTAGTAAAATCCAGGGCTTCCATTTGCTCAATCATCATGTAGGTGGTTGCATGGTGGCCGGTACCAAAACTCATTTTGGGTGTAATGATGATCTCATGCTTTACATATTTTAGGGGTTGATGAAAAGCTGCCCTGATGGCAACGAAATCATTTACAACAATGGGCTCAAAGCTACTCTCCCATTGGGCGTTCCAGTTTTGTTGTTCAATAATTGAAGATGTATAACTAAGGTTTAAGGGATTTATGACTTCCTGCAAAACTGTTTGGTCAAATTCAGTTTCTTTAATAAATGCTTTTAAAGTTGTATCAGTTTCTTCAAACGACTCAAACCCGGCATTGGCAAGTAATGCAATTAATAACTCCTGCTGCTCAGCATTGATGTCGTTTATCTGTATCTGTATATAATTCATTCAACTAAGGTATTGTTTTCTTATGGCGGAGCTTAGAAAAAAGAGTGCGAAAGATTCGGCTGTTAGTGGGACATCAACAGCAGCGTTAGAGATCAACCCGGGTTATTGAGCTGTTTTGTTATTTCTTTCAATTGTTTATAAGGAATAGTTGCCATTGTTTCTTTCATATCTATCGAAGTATCCTGCTGCGGCAGATTAAATAAAGGATGATCTTTTGAATATTGCTGGTCTTTATTGGGTGCCCACAAAAGCAAATCGTTGGGTTCGCAAATTAAGATTTTGCATAGCAACTCAATATGATCTAATCTAAAAGTTCTTATGCTGCCATCTAAAATTGCATTTGCCGAAGCTGGTGAAATTCCGGCTTTTACCATGAAAGAGAATGGCCTTTCAATTCCTCGGGCCTTAAAAATTGGCTTTAAGTTGAGTGAAAGCATAATTGAAGTGTTTTGATAAAAAAATGTGTAGCTAAAATATGGAATTAAATTGACACTTAAAGAAATTAGGTAGTTAATTTTGGAAATAATACGGTTTAAAATAGAAATATTTTATGCGGAATTAGAAATTCTGGTGTTAGTGTGGGAAATACTGGTGTAACTTATGGAAATTATAACGTAAGTATGGGAAGCAATAATGCTTGTTTGGGAAATAGTAGCGTTAGTTTGAGAAATATCCTTGTTAATTTGGGAAATTACATCATCTGTTTGGGAAATAACGACATTAACTTGGGAAATATGACCCCTCCTAAAATTACTTGACACATTTTGAGGTTAAAAACTAATTGTTGTTGTCAAGATTTATGCTGTTGCTGATACAAGATTACAGATTTATTTG
>JAYURR010000119.1:0-39879 GCA_043756605.1 Chitinophagaceae bacterium | reverse complement strand
ACTTTACCTACTCCAATCAATTGATCGGCCCTGTCGGTAAAGGATTTGTAGTACATCAGTATAGTGTAGGTGTTTTCAGTTTCCCAATAATCGCCTTCTAAATCTCGGCGAATAGCCGGGTTATTTTTATCTACCGCTACATAAGTATAATTGTAATACCCCTGTTTTAAAAAAGCAGTGCATTCGTACACACCCTACTCTGCATTAAAAACCATCCTTGTTTTATCGTTAAACTCATAGTTGGTTAATTGCCCGGCCAGGTAAATGTTTTTACCATCATAAGGTACGCCATTGGGTGCGGCTAAGCTAAAGTGTACGGTTGCAAAATCGCCCTGCCAGTACGGGTTAATGCTTTCGTAAGTTTCCACCAGGTACATGCCGTTCAAATCCCGGAAATAAACATAACGTTGTGCTGTACGGTCTGCATCCGGAAACAAATACATTTCAGTAGAAGTTTTATTATAATCTGCTTTTTTTACCCGGTCGCTTTGCAGGCGTAAGCTGCGTAAATCAAGCCAGCGCCACTCCTTACCTGCCGGAAAAACCAGGTTGTTTTCCATAGAGTATTCAAGCGTATTGCTTCTTACAAAAGTTGGTTTAATATCTTTTAAAGCATTATCCCAACGGTTGTTTTGCAAAATCACTACTTTAATTTGTTGTGCTGCGCTAAAAGTGTTTAAGCCGTTGATGTTTGCACTAAACTGTACTTTTTGATGCGTTTTATAAAGTTGTGGCGTAAACGGTTGTGTTATCTGCCCGCCAATTGCCGCTTTTTGATCAAGCACCAGCATGCGCCTGGTAAATGCCAGTTTAGATGTATCGCCATCTAAAAAAACTTTTAAAATATAATTGCCCGACATGGTAATTGTGGTATTTCTATCGGGCAGCAACGCCTGGTAATGTGTGTACCTGGTTAATGCAACGGATGAATACCGGTAAGTGCTGATACGCTGTTGGGTAAAGCCTTTGGTGTATAAAAACGGACTTATTTCAACAGGGTTCCAATCGTAATCGCAAAGCTGCATGCTGTAATAATAACTTTTTACATTGGCATCCAGATCATCAAAATTAAGTTCCAGCTGATCGCCGCTGTTAATTTTATAAAGCGGTAACGAGCTTTGATCTCCATACATGTGAAAACGCACGGCCTGTATGTTTGGTTTGTAAACTGCATCCGTTATTTGAGAAAAAGCATTGCTGCTTAATAAAAAACCTATTGTTAAAAAAGCAAAAAGAAATTTTTTATGGGGGCCGGCTTTAGAAGCTTTGGTCATCATCATGGAGCTTGTTCTGAGCGAAGCCGAAGCATCACTCACTTGTACCGCAGTGCATATCTCAACTTTTCCCATGTTATCTGTAATCATTAAGTTTAAATAAAATACTTTTGTAAGATACCAAAAATTATACCGATTGAATGTTTCTGTGTTCATAGCAAAGCGTATCGCCTTTAACCGGCAAAAAACTTTTAGCCGGTTCATCATCAGGCTCGCCATTGGCGCAACGGCCATCAGCGTAGCTATTATGATTGTTGCCATGAGTTTTGTAAATGGTTTTCAGCAGGTAATCAGCAATAAGGTTTTTAGTTTTTGGGGCCACATTCGGGTGCAGCAGGATATTGAAGACCGTGTTAGCATTGCTGAAGAATATCCCATTACAAAAAATGATACGGTTGAAAATTATCTCAGGGCTTTGCCACAGGTTAAATCGGTTGAGCGCTATGCAACCAAGGCTGCCATGCTTAAATCGGGTAACGAAATTGTAAATGTATTGTTGAAAGGTGTAGATTCTTCTTTCGATTATCAGCGCTTTAAACCTTTTTTGCAGCAAGGCAAATGGATATCTTTCCGGGATAGCAGTTTCAGCAGCGAAATAAATATTTCGGCAAACACTGCTAAAGAACTAAATGCAAAAGTGAACGATACTATCCGCATATTTTTTTTCAGAGATGGTGAAACTCCCAGGCAACGAAAAATAAAAATTGCCGGCATTTTTAAAACTTCTATTGAAGAATATGATAAGAATTTTGCCCTGGGCGATATTAACATCATACGTAAATTCAACGATTGGGAACCCGACCAGATTGGCGGCTACGAACTTTTTTTAAATGATTATAAAGAAACAGACAGCGTTAACAATTTTATTTATGCCGAGCTGCCACAAACCTGGTACAGCAAAACCATAAAAGAAATTTACCCAAATATTTTCGACTGGCTTGGCCTGCAGGGACAAATTAAAAATATGCTGCTGCTTATTATGATGGTGGTTGCAGTTGTAAACCTGATAACCTGTTTAATAATTCTGGTTTTAGAACGCACCCGCATGACGGGGATATTAAAAGCCCTAGGTGCATCTGACTGGAAAGTGCAGCAGATATTTTTATACAACACTTCTGTAATTGCTGTTACCGGCATACTGGCTGGCGCAGCACTAGGGCTAGGCATTTGCTGGCTGCAGCAAAAAACCGGTTTCATAAAATTAGATGAAGAAGCTTACTATATGAGTACTGCACAAGCAGATGTAGTGTGGTGGCAGGTTTTGTTGATTTGCCTGGCTACGTTATTTGTTTCTTTTGCAACTTTAATTATACCTACGTTGCTGATTAAAAAAATAAATCCGGTTAAGGCTATTCAGTTTAGATAACTTCTTTCATCCGCCGTTGGGGCTGATAGCCGCCGACGGGGTTTGGTCAACCCCGTCAGCGGTTGAAAACCCTGACGGCGGTTGAGAAAGAAGTTTAATTAATTTAAGTGCGAAAGAATTATCCCCGCCGCCACCGCAGCATTCAACGATTCTGCCTCCCCAATTTTTGGAATAGTAATTTTTTCATTTACTAACTTCATCACTTCATCACTCACCCCATTAGCCTCGTTGCCAATAATTAAAATCCCTTCTTTTAACTTACCAGTTTTTTTAACATCCTCTCCTTCCAGCGAAGCTGAATAAATTTTTATTTTCTTGTTTTTCTGTAACCATAAAACCAAATCGGTGTAAACTATATTCACTCTTCCTAAACTACCCATGGTGCTTTGTACTACTTTAGCATTGTACATATCGGCGCAGCCAATGGAGCAAATAATATGCTCTACCCCAAACCAATCTGCAATACGGATGATGGTGCCCAGGTTGCCAGGATCTTGTATGGTATCAAGAGCAAGTGTGATTTTACCAGCAAAGTTTATTTCAAGATTTTGTTTTCTTTTTTCAAAAACAGCCAGTACTGTATTGGCGGTTGACAGAGAAGAGATTTTCTGCAATTCAAAATCTGCTACAGCAGTAATTACTAAATCACGCTGGCCCAGCAACTGTTTGCTGTGTTCCTCAATCCAGGTAGTTAATGCAAAAATTTCTTTACAGATAAATTTGCGGCTGTTTAGCAAATCCATCACTACCTTCGGCCCTTCGGCTAAAAACACGCCATATTCATCTCTTAATTTTTTGTGCTGTAAACTTTGGATATATTTGGTATGTGTTTTGCTTAACATCGTAGCTTTAATTATTTTATGCAGGTTAACCCTTTAATTAAATATCGTTTTCTATACCCTTTAAAGTATCTGGTATTCGCCTGCCTCTTTTTTGCATCCTGCACCATTCCAAAAAAATATCAAAAAGGCAAACCATTTATTACTAAAAATAATATCGAAGTTAAGGGAGGAAATTTTAGTAAAGAAGAAAGAGCCACATTAAAACAACGGCTCAATGCCCAGTTAGATGATAGCTCACGACTGAATACGATTGATAAATATTTTATTAGGCATATTATTGTAAGCCCGCCTGCCTACGATAGTAATTCGGCTTCAAAATCGGCACGCAATATGGAAACCTCCATGCTGCACCTGGGCTATTACAAAGCAAAAGCAAGCTTTAGTGCAGATACTGTTAATGTTGGCGATCAGCAACGGGTGCAGGTTAGCTACAGTGTAGAAGTAAATAAACCTACCCTTGTTGATACTTTTTCTTTCATTCTCCGCAAACCCGACCTGCAAAAACTTGCGATAGAAAATATTGAGAATACTTTAATTAAAGAAGGAAAACCCATAACAAAAGCCGCCGTACTGGGCGAATTAAACAGACTGGTTGATTTATACAGAAACAATGGTTATTATAAATTTTCTGCCGAAGAATTAGTAATGCGGGGCGATACTACCGTGGCAGCATTAACAACCATTACTGATGATATATTTGAACAACTACGCTTACTGGCTGAAGCACAGGCCGCCAGAGACTCTCCTACCATTAAACTGGCAATGATTTTAAAAGTTCCAAAAGACAGCAGCAGGCTTAAACAATATTACATCAACAACATTTATTTTTTTCCGGATTACAGAAATGGTGATAGCATTACCAGCCCTGATTTAACGGTAAGATATTTATCAAGAAAACGTTGTGATAGTTGTAAAGCTGATACAAATTTTATAGTACTGTATCATAAATATTTATTCAGACCACGTTTTCTGATAAGAAATCTGTATTTGCGAAAAGGTAATTTATACAACCAGAACGATTTTTATAAATCGCTTAACAGTTATGCCAGGGCAGGCGTTTGGCAAAGTACCAACATACAGGTGCAGGAAGTAAAAAGTAAAGACAGTCTGTACAAGATTGACCTGCTTGTGCAACTAATACCGGGCAAACAATATGGTTATGAGGCTTCTGTAGAAGCAAGTTACTCCGCATCCAGCAATACAAACAGTGTAACAGCCGCCAATGCCGGCAACCTGCTGGGCTTATCGGGTAATATTTCTTTTTTAAACAGAAACCTGAACAAGGAAGGTATAAAAATGACCAACTCGTTACTGGCTGGTGTGGAGTTAAATTTCAGACCGGATAGTAATAACAGAAAAAACATCATCAATTCAAACGAGTTTAGTTATACCAACAATATTGCTTTTCCCAGGTTAATTTTTCCGTTTGTAAAAATTAATAATGATAAGCGTATTGGTACAACTGAGTCGTTTATTACCAGTAAATTTTCTTACATCAACCGTATTAATTTATTTAACCTGCAGTCATTTAACCTGGGTCTGGCATATTCAGCCACTACTAAAAGAAACAGAACATTCACTTTTAAACCATTGAACTTTGAATTTGCAAAACTCTACAATGAAACTGACAGTTTTAAAAGGACACTTGACCTAAATCCGTTTTTACGATACTCTTTTAATACTGCACTGATAGCCGGTGCCAGTATAGGTTACCGCATAAATAAAGTAAATCCAAAACATACCAACAGGCAACACAGCTTAAAAATAAATGTAGAAGAATCAGGATTAATATGGGGGCGCTTTGGCATTTTTAAACAATATATGAAGCAGTACGTAAAAACCGATGTAGAATATGTTTTTACTACCAGCAGACCAAAGTCGGCTTTTATTTTCCGCATATTTGGCGGCGTAGGTATCGCATCAAAAAAAGATACTACCCTGCCGTTTTTTAAACAATATTTTGGTGGTGGTGCCAACAGCATGCGTGGCTGGCCCGTACGTGGCATTGGCCGTGGATCGCAACCGCTTACACCATACAATTCCAATACCTTTAACGATCGTACCGGCGATATACAATTAGAAACAAATTTTGAATACCGGTACACTATTGCTCAGATCATCCCTAATTCTCTTGTGCTAAAAGGTGCTTTGTTTGTTGATATGGGCAATGTATGGAATTTCAGAAACTCGAAACCAAGTGGCGGTATAGACAGTACTCAATTTAAGTTTGCAAACCTTTACAAGCAACTGGGAGTATCTGCAGGCACAGGCTTCAGGCTCGATTTTAATTATTTTGTGGTTAGGTTTGATTTTGGTTTCCGCTTTAAAAAACCTGATGTAAGTAAAAATGATGGCTGGCAGATGCCGGATATAAATTTCAATAATTTGTTTAAGCGTGGGGTACAGGTTCCCGATCCGGCAAACCCAGGCAAAACAAAAAATGACAACCGCTATAAAAAATGGCGTTATGAAAATTATAATTTAACCATTGGAATAAGTTATCCTTTTTAGAGACGTTAATCCATTAATTGGTTAATTTGTAAATTTGTGAGGAGATTTACTACACAGTTAACTTTTACAACTTAACGTGTTAACGGATTAACCAATTAACGATTGCTCAAAGGCTTCCATACCCAAAGCATCCTCATTTTTAAACTCCCCTATTCTTGTACGGCACAAACTGCTTAAGTAGCCACCACAGCCCAATGCAGCGCCATAATCATTTGCCAGGCTGCGGATGTATGTGCCGGTGCCGCAGATTACTTTAAAATATACAATAGGCAATTCAACAGCAGTAATTTCAAAAGATTTTATGTGGATGCTTCGTGGTTTAAGTTCAACCTCTTCTCCCCTTCTTGCCAGTTCGTATAAAGCAACGCCATCTTTTTTTATGGCAGAAAACATGGGTGGCAGTTGCTGAATATCGCCCACAAATTTTTGGGTTGCTTTATGCAGCATTTCATTTATAACAAACGAAAAATCTTTTTGCTGTTCTGGTTCACTTTCTAAATCATAAGTTGGCGTAACAGCACCTAGTGTAATGCTGCCGGTGTATTCTTTTTCCTGGGCCATATACTCGTTTATTTTTTTTGTAAACTTACCGGTGCATACAATTAGCAAACCAGTTGCCAACGGATCAAGTGTACCAGCGTGGCCAATTTTTTTTATTTGTATAAGGCTACGCAGTTTACGCACCACATCAAAAGATGTCCAATGCAGCGGTTTGTTTATTAAAATTACTTTCCCATCTGCATAAGGTTGCTTTATGTCAGGGTCAATCGGTATTCTTTCGGTACGTTCTTTTTTAACCGGCTCTGCACCGGCTTCTATTAATTTGTTGGTATATCTTTCTCTGTATGTTGCTTTACGTGCCAATGGATTGTTTAAATTTATGCAAACGTAAATTATTAATTGGAGGGGGCAAGGGAGAATTAAAGATTACAAAATAAATACGGTAAAATAACATTTCAACTTCGCTCAACGCTCAATAAAGAACCTTAGTACAAGAGTGCGACGCCAATGAAGCTCAAAAGCATTACAACTGCCGGGCTCAAAAAATTTATTTTTGCGAAAGCAAAAAATGATTCTCCGAAAATTTATATTGCCTGCCTCGCCTTTAGCTCTAAATATTTATTAACGGCATTGATGGTAAGTTTTTCCGGTGCAGTTAAGATGGAAAGGATGCCATGCTTTTTAAGTTCCTTTACGATGAGGCGTTTTTCAAACTCAAATTTTTCGGCAACAGTTTTAATGTAAACCTCTTCTACGTTTTGTGCATCTAAGTTTGAGAGTGAATGCAGTTCGGTGTTTTCGAAAAAAACTACCATCAGCAAATGATGTTTGGCAATGGAACGCAGGTAATTCAGTTGCCGGTTAAGGCCAGATAAAGATTCAAAATTAGTATATAATACAATCAGGCTGCGGTGCTTGATGCGGCTGCGTATCTGCATGTACAGCATTTCGAAATCGCTTTCTAAAAAAGCAGTTTCCTGGTTGTACAAAAGCTGCAAAATACTTTCACGCTGTATTGGCTTTCGGTCGGCAGCCAGCAACGAACCCATTTTATTTGCAAAAGTCATCACGCCTACCTTATCTTGTTTTTGCAAGCAAACACCTGTTAAAACCAAGGTGCTGTTAATGGCATAATCCAATAAGGTAAGGCCGCCAAAAGGCATTTTCATCAGCCGGCCTTTATCAATTATGCAATACACCTGCTGGCTTTTTTCATCGGTGTAATTGTTTACCATCAGCGATCCTTTACGTGCGGTGGCTTTCCAGTTTACACTGCGTATATCATCGCCCCG
Organism: Chitinophagaceae bacterium; assembly: GCA_043756605.1. Lineage (GTDB taxonomy): Bacteria > Bacteroidota > Bacteroidia > Chitinophagales > Chitinophagaceae > Ferruginibacter. The sequence continues at coordinate 32,093 of JAYURR010000119.1, read as the reverse complement.
TACGTATTCCTTTATCTGCTCAAACTCCATGCTGTGGCCAATTTTACGCATGCGCTTGTTGCCGTATTCGGTTTGTATGGTGGTTTGCGAAAGCAGCTCGTATTTACGCATTTGTAAAAAAGACGGATACACCGGAATGGTTTCAGCCGCATCAATATCATGGCGGCGTTTTAGTAATCCCAATAAAGATTTTGCATAAATGATGATGCGGCCAAAATGGTACTCACCCCTGTTTACAGGGCGCAGATTATACATAATATTTTTTTGCTCGCCGGCATTAAAACGGTAAGTAAGTTTCCAGTCACGTTTTTGAAACTGCTCCGGCAGTTCATCCACTATTTCCATATCAGCCGTAAAACGCATCAAGTTTTTTACCTGCAGTTCTATTTTATTTTCATCGCCATTGCTGAGGCGGTCGGCAGTAATTCTTTTTGCTGCTGGTGCTTTACTCAGTAAAAAAAGAAAAAGATAATCAAGAAAAATAAGGCCCGTTAAACCCAACAATGTAATTTTTGCAGGCACAAACAATGCCGGCATAAAAAAAGAAACGATGAATAAAATAATACAGAGGCTTAAAGCAAGATAGAGTCTTGCTGTAAGATATAAATCGCCGATGTATTTTTTAATTATGTTCATAAAAAATCTTCATTCCTAAGCCGGCTTTTACCTTGGTATTTCAATTGCTTTTAAAATACTTTCAATCAGCTCATCGGCCGTAATGCCTTCCATTTCTTTTTCTGGAGTAAGGATGATACGATGTCTTAACACATGCGGTGCCATTTCAATAATGTCTTCAGGCGTTACAAAATCACGGCCCTTAATGGCTGCATTTGCTTTTGCAGAGCGCAGTATGGCCAGCGATGCCCTTGGCGATGCACCCAGGTACAATGCAGGATTGTTACGGGTTTCATTTACTATCCTGGCAATAAATTCTATCAGTTTTGGTTCGATAATTATTGATTGCACCTGGTTGCGGTAATGCTGCAGATCGTGAGGTGATAATAATTTACGGATGCCTTCTATCATCTGCGTTTGCGTTTTTCCCTGCTGGCGGTTTAAGATATTTATCTCATCTTGCAGCGTTGGGTAACCCACTTCAATTTTAAAAAGAAAACGATCAAGCTGGGCTTCGGGCAAGCGGTAAGTACCCTCCTGCTCAATGGGGTTTTGTGTTGCTAAAACCAAAAATGGAAAACGCATCTGATGCGTTACACCATCAATGGTTACCTGGCGTTCTTCCATTACTTCAAACAAAGCTGCCTGTGTTTTTGCCGGTGCACGGTTTATTTCATCAATTAAAACAATATTGCTAAAAATGGGGCCTGCTTTAAATTTGAAGTCGCCTTCTTTTGGGTTAAAAACCGAAGTACCCACTACATCACTCGGCATCAGATCGGGCGTAAACTGCAGGCGTGAAAAATCTGCATCAATAATTTTTGCCATCAGTTTGGCGGTGAGTGTTTTTGCCACACCGGGTACACCTTCAATTAAAATATGGCCATCGCACAACAGGCCTATCAGCAAAAGATCTACCATTTTATATTGCCCGATGATGACCTGTGCAATTTCATTTTTAATGTCGAGTACCGATCTGTTTAATCCGCTCAGATCAACCCGTTGCTGAAAAAAATTTTCTTCCATCTGTTTCTGTTTTACACCAAACTTTTACCAAGGCGTTTGCTCAGTTGTTTGGATTTTTTTTAAATATACGTTCCCCTGCTTTTATAAAAATTCTGAATCTGCTGTTGTAAAGAAAGTAACTGGTAATCATTTACTACATCACTGCTTTGCGTGGCCGAAATAGTACGGTACAAAGTATCCACCTTATCTTTATCAATACCACTCTTACGGCTCAGCATCACTATAAAATCGTTATTAACCTGCGTGGTGTTTAAAAAATAAGTATTGCGAATGTACTCATTAAAATAAGTAATCATCTTGTCGGTAATATTTTTATTGTCTTTTTTCTGCAAGTACAAGCGCCCAATGGTTTCGGTAAATGTTACGGTTGTATTTTCATTGGCTTTGAGTGGCTGTATAATGCGCTGCAGGCGTTTGCCACCAAACAAAATGTACAATGCCAGCAAAATAAGCGATAAAATGAATGCTGCTTTCAGTGGCGGATTTTTCATAATTTCCGTTAAGGAAGAAAAATCTTTATCTGAATTATTGCGGCTGCGCAGTTTGTAATAATAGTCATCCCAATAAATATGCTGCGGCATATTTTCGGTATAAGCAAGGGTGCTTTTTAAGTACTCGTAATTTGCTGCTTTAAGCAAAAAATAATTGCTGTATGCACGTGGTTCGCACTGCAGGTAAAGTTTTCCCTTACCACGAAAATGTACAAGCAGGTTGGGTTTTTTATCATCGTTAAAACCAAGTACACGGGTATTGCTGCTATCTGTACTTGTAAAATAATTTTGAAACGGATAGTAAAAATAACTGTATTGCAATCCGGGTTGCGCTGTTGCATTTACGGATGTATTTTCCATTTTGTTCATCAGTACATCTAATTCCGGAGCATTATAAATTTGTTTGCAGCCCACTTCATCCAGCAGTAAATTGTCTATCAATGCTGCAGAAATAAAGAGACTATTGCCTGCTTCTACATATTCCATCATGGCAGATACTTCTTCGGCTGTTAAAAAAAGTTTGGGTGCCAGGCAAATATATAATGCACCCGTATCGCTTATGTTTTCCCAGGTGTCTTTAAAATCTTTTTTTCTATCCTGTATATTGTTGGCACTGTACATAGATGCAAGCTGGTGGTAAGCAACACTGGCGCCAAATGGTTTCGTATCTTTTTTTGCATAGGTTTCTACCAACGATACCGATGGGCCTGTACCGGAGCACCCTGCCAGCAAAACTATGATGGCAGATACCGAAAAAAAATATGTTAACCTTCTATTCAACAAATGATTTATACTTTTTGATTTAATTGCCTGAAACCCGTTTCTATTTTTTCGTAAATATTTTTGTCAATTTCAAACTCACCGTACCAAACATACTCGTAATTTAAAGTAAGGCCCGCAAATGCCTGCTGCTGATCCCTGTTTACAATTTCAGTTACGTATTGATAATTGGTTTTATCAGGTGCCAGCACAACCAGGCTTTTGCCAGCCAGCAAATGCAGCGTGCGTAAATACTGGTAACGTATTGCCTGCCGGTAATTGTTCTTTTGCAGAGCCTGTCTTATCAAAGCATCAAAGTCAGATTCGGGTGTGATTATTTCCTCCTGTACACCAGGCACCATTTCATTCATGGTTTTTGATCTGCGCCTAAATCCACCTTCGGATAAAAATAAACGGTAAAGGATGAAGCCGATAAAACAAATTACAAATGCCCAAAGCAAAAAGCCCACAATGCCCGACCCAAGGAGGTTGCTGAAAAAACCCGGAGGCTCCGGTGGCTCCTGCTGTTTTTTTAATGCCTCTTCGTTTAATGCTTTTAAAAGGCTGTCTAAATATTTTGTGTAGCTGTAGTCTTTTTGGTTTCTCCACTTTTTAACAGAGTCGTACGGAAAGATGAGGTTGTTCTTATACAAAACCGTATCAAGGGTTGTTTCAGTTTCTTCATTTTCTGCTTCTTCAACCGGTGCATTATAATCTACAGTATCAACATCATTAAAATCTTCAACAGGTGGCGATAGTACAGGCTCATCAGTTTGTAACAAAGATGTATCCTGATAAATGATTTTTTTCTGCGCCTTTGCAGCAACAAAAAAACTCATCAGCAAAATTGATATGTAAATCGTTTTACGCATTTTCTTTTTTCAGCCGGTTAATAATGCCATCGGGCTGAATGTAATAACCTTTGCGATGTAAAAGTATAGGGAGTATGATAAAATACCAGATTATAAAAGCTGCAGATGCTCCCAGAATAAGCACACTCGCCCAAACAGGCAGCCCTGCATTTTTTGCTTTATCAAATGTCTGGCTCATTAAATGCGTAACATAACTTTCAAAAAATGCCGCCATTAATAAAATAGGTATGATGATGAGCAGAATTTTTACAGCATCTTTAATACCTCTACGACAAGATGCCCCCCGTGAAAAAGTGCCGGGAAAAATCATGCTGCTGGCAATGATAAACCCGGCTGTTGCCGAAATAATAAAAATAGAAATTTCCAACGTGCCATGTATCCAGATTACCATAATGGATTTAAGGCCCAGATCGTGGGCAAAAAACATATATTGAAACGCACCCAGCATCATACCGGTTGACCAAAGGCCCGCCACATTTATAAGCGGCCATTTAAAAAGTGTGGGTATGCCCAAAAAAAATCCACCTAAAACAAACATCAATGCAATAAAAATATTATTCATGGCAATTCTTACAAACATGGTAAACGGGTTACCATCTTTATAAACACCAAAGGGATCGCCGTTGCGGATATTTTCTTCCGTCATATTCACGTAATCATCTCCCAGTATGCCTCTTACAAAATTTTCATCTTTCATTGATGAGAATACGCCGATGCCTACAAACAATAAAAACACCACAGTGGTAAACAAAAAAATGCGGTGATATCTTTTAAATAAAAGCGGTAATTCAAATTTCCAGAACTGAAAAATGCGGCTGTATTTTTCTTTTTTATTCTGATAGATGCTTTGATAAATACCGGCAGCTATGCCATTTATCCAACGGGTAACTTTGCTGCGGGGATAAAATGTTTTTGCATAAGAGAGGTCATCAATCAGGGTGATAAAGCGGTCTGCTGTTTCATCGGGATTGTTAGTTTGCGAATGCTGGTACTTTTGCCATTTATCCGCATTTTGTTTAATAAACCTTGCCTCTCTCATAAAATAAAAATAAAATTAGGGATACAAACATGAAACTACAAATTCTATTATATTTATAACAATATTTATTGAAAACAATCTACTTTTACAAGGCAACCTTTACCCATGTCTATTATACAGATTCCTACAAACTTCAATATTGATATAGAATTTGAAATTGCAGAATTTCATAAGCGGCTGCTGGCGTACCTTATAGACCTGGTGATTATGATTTTGTACCTGGTGGGCATGCTATATGTTTTGGTAGGCAGCCTGGAGTTGAGGCAGGATTATATTGGTTTGATTTTTCTGGTGGTGCTGGTACCATTACTATTTTACAGTTTACTTACAGAGCTTTGGATGAATGGCCAAAGCATTGGTAAAAAAATTTTGAGGATACGGGTGATGAGCCTTGATGGTGGCGAAGCCAACCTGGGCCAATACCTTACCCGCTGGTTTTTGCGTTTTTACGAATGGGGGTTCATCATGTTTTCATTTTTTTATTTTAGCCTGAGTCTTGGTTTTCTGTTATTATTTATCGGTGGTGTAGCCTCGGTCATTATTATTTCCATTACCCCAAAAAACCAACGCCTGGGCGATTTGGCTGCAGGCACCGTGGTAGTTAACACCCGATCAGCTTTAACATTGGCCGATACTGTTTTTATGCAGATAGATAAAACAGATTACAAAGTGATGTTTCCGCAGGTGATGCGGCTAAGCGACCGCGACATTAACACTATAAAAGGTGTATTAACACAAGCCGGCAAAAGAAACAATTACGAAATGTGCAACCGTGTTGCCATGAAGATTAAAGAAGTGCTGCAGATAAATACGGATATGTATGTAGATCAGTTTCTCGAAAAACTGCTGGCAGATTATAATTACCTGGCAACAAAAGAATAATTATCATAAAAAAATGCTTTCGGGTTTGAAAGCATTTTTGTGTAAATCATTTATAAAATAAAAGCATTTATCTCCAGTTACTCAAACTCATACTACCCACAAATATTATTATTATCAACCAAAAAAGTAACCAAAGCGCTCCAATAATTAACCCGATAATACTGCAGGTTCTGCCTGCATTTGATTGGCTGTAACTTGTGCTGGTATATGATTCCGGGTTTGATTGATACAATGCCCTGTCTTTATTACTTAGCACCAAACCAATGATGCCACACACTACGCCAATAACTGCCGATACATAACATAAACTGGTAACAATGGAGATAATGCCCAATACCAATGCAGCACTTGCGTTTGACAGGTTTGATTGCTGGTTGTAATTATTGTTAGGTGATATTAAATTAGATTGGTCGTTCATGAATTAATTTTTTCAGGTTAAACATGTCAGTCCGGGTACTTCCAATATAAAAAGGAAAAAGTGCAAATTGCAGACTGCATTTTTTAATTAATAATTTTTTGAATTACGGATGGCCTCCATAAAAAATGCTCCAAAAAAAATAATGTAAACTATCATTATCAACACTACAATGCTGCCAAGTATTAATCCAATTATAGAACAAACTCTGCCTGCATTTAAAGTGCTATAGCTTGATGTTGAGTACAGCTCAGGATTTGATTGGTATAATTTTCGGTCTTTATTAGCAAGCACTAAACCAATGATGCCGCAAATAACACCTATAATGCCATAGCAGAATGCGCCAATTAATGAAATAATACCTAACACAAGTGCTGCAGTTGCATTAGGTAAGTTTGATGGTTGATTAGATGAGCTTAAAAAATTTTGTTGATCGGTCATGTTAAATAGTTTTGGCAGTTATTATTTTGTAAATATAACTTACCAATATTACACCTGTACAAAAAAAGTAAGCATATTTTAAAATAATAGCCCCGTAGCGCATTTTTATCACCAAATGCACAACCAATAAAGTAAAAAGTAAAAGAATCGGTATTAAACCCGGATACATAAAAAAACTTGCAGCAACATCTCCTTTTAATAACAAAACAAAACTGCGCTGTATGCCGCAACCCGGGCAATCAAAATGTGTTAACTGCTTAAACGGACAGGGAAGTTGGTGTGCTTCAAGCCAGGTGGTGATATTTAGGAGAAAGAAATTCATTGCAGCCTTTGTTCGTTAATCCGTTAATTGGTTAATTGGTTAATCCGTGAGCATCATCCTGAATCAATCTTTTTTATTGTGTTTGGGTGAGGCTGCAATGAATTTTATGTAGCCATTGAGTTTAGCAAGTATCTTTTCTGCTTCATTTAATAATTCTTCTGCCCTTGTTTGTTCAATTATCTTTCTTCTTTTACATTTTGATAACCAGGATTTGGTTTCCTGAAGCGAACCTCTTGAATAAAAGAAAAATTGCTTACTTTCTTTGTAATAATACCTTCCATAACCTTCGGCAATATTTGCTGCAATAGAATCTGCCGATCTTGCAATTTGTTTACCAATTGTATCCTTGCAGAAATAATCCCAATCCACAACTATATTCCAGATCATATCAGAAAAGCTTTCAGCCAATTGATAAACCTCCAGTTTCTCTAAAGTATAATCCATAAAAATAAATATACTATGATGCAATACTTAAATTTACAAAAAATGTATTTACGGATTAACAAATTAACTAATTAACGGATTAACCATTAATAAGCCCTTGCAAACAAAACCCGCTGCACACTTGCATTTCCCGATAACACACATTTCCCTTCCTCCAGCTTATTGTTCATTGGTATGCAACGGATAGTTGCTTTGGTCTGGTCTTTTATTTTCTCTTCAGTTTCTGCAGTACCATCCCAATGTGCAGAAATAAAGCCGCCTTTTTCATCCAGCGTTTTTATAAAATCATCCCAGTTATCAACAGCCGTTATGTTTTCATTTCTAAAAGCAAGTGCTTTGTTGTACATGTTCTGCTGAATTGCTGACAGCAGTTTTGCAACCGTATCTGCAATGCCATCCATGGATACGCTGTTTTTTTCTTTGGTATCACGCCTTGCAATTTCCACCACATTGTTTTCCATATCACGCAGGCCCATGGCAAGCCTTACGGGCACGCCCTGTAATTCGTATTGGGCAAATTTCCAGCCGGGACGGCTGTTATCGTTGTTATCATACTTAACACGTATGCCCAATGCTTTTAATGATGTTATGATCTCATTTACTTTTGCATCTATTGTTGCTTTGCTTTCTTCGCCTTTATAAATGGGTACAATCACCACCTGAAAGGGTGCAATTTTTGGTGGCAATATCAATCCCTGGTCATCGCTATGCGCCATAATTAACGCACCAATTAAACGGGTAGATACACCCCATGATGTTGCCCAAACATATTCCTGCTTATTTTCCTTGGTTAAAAACTGTACATCAAAAGCTTTGGCAAAATTTTGACCAAGGAAGTGTGATGTGCCTGCCTGTAATGCTTTACCATCCTGCATCAGCGCTTCAATACAATACGTATCCACCGCACCGGCAAAACGTTCGCTGGCAGTTTTTAAACCTTTAATAACTGGCACGGCCATAAACTCTTCTACAAATTCTGCATACACATCCAGCATTTTTTCGGCTTCAACAATCGCTTCTTCTTTGGTGGCATGTGCAGTATGTCCTTCTTGCCAGAGAAACTCGGCAGTGCGTAAAAACAAACGGGTACGCATTTCCCAACGCACCACATTGGCCCATTGGTTTATCAGTAAAGGAAGATCACGGTATGATTGTATCCAGTCTTTATACGTGTTCCAGATAATGGTTTCGGATGTTGGGCGAACGATGAGTTCTTCTTCCAGCTTTGCATCCGGATCAACCACAATTCCTTTTCCATTTGGATCGTTCATCAACCTGTAATGCGTTACCACAGCGCATTCTTTGGCAAAGCCTTCCACATGGGCAGCTTCTTTACTTAAAAAACTTTTGGGTATAAATAAAGGAAAGTAGGCATTTACGTGGCCGGTTTCTTTAAATCTTTTATCTAACTGGTCACGCATGTTTTCCCACAGGGCAAAGCCATAAGGCTTTATAACCATGCAGCCACGTACGGCGGAGTAGTCGGCCAGTCCGCCTTTAATTACCAGGTCGTTGTACCATTGCGAATAATCTTCGGCTCTTGATGTTAGCTCTTTGCTCATTTAATTTTTTGTTTTTGTACCGGCGAAGTAACCTGGTCAGACGAGGGCGTCAGACCAGGTTACTTCGCCTGCTATGTGATTAGGTCTGACCATGTTAAATCATGTGACCAGATTTACTTTTAGCAACGCTTTAACAACAGAGGGTTTAACTTTATTGTCTGATGGTTTATGTTAAGCAGTTGCATAATGTTCTTCTAAACTGCACAAAAGTAGTAACTTCAATTTTAAATGCTTTAAACAAATCGCCATGCAATCAAAAATTTTACTTTTAGCCTTATCTGCAGCGGCTTTCAGCAGTTGCAGCACCGCCTACAAAACCGGACAAACACCCGATGATGTATATTATTCTCCGGTAAGGGTTGTTGCAGAAAAAAAAGAGGTGCAGCGTGAAGAACAGCGCTATCAAAAACCCAATACCGATTACGAAATAACCATGGGCATACGTGACCGCCGCTGGCGTGATTTTAGAGATGATTATGATTATGACAACAGCCCATACAATTATTGCTATTGCAATTGTAAAACCACCGGCTATTATTACAACCCCTATTATTACCCATGGGCTATTTATACAACCAACACTGCTTTTGTAACCCCGGTTAACAGTACACCACGTATGGTAAACCTGAATGCGTACAACGGTTACAATACCAAAGTGGCGGCGGGTAAAACAAACAGCACCGCAACTTTTTCAAATTCATCGCAATACAATAATAGTAACCGCAGCGGCAGCAGGCTGGGCAATATACTAAGGCAAACGATAGAGCCATCATCCAACACACCTTCATCATCAAACAATACAAGAACTTATACGCCTTCATCAAGCAGCAGCAGCAGTTCTTCTTCATCTGGCAGCAGCAGTGGATCGGGTTCTTCATCAGGCAGCAGCAGGCCGGCAAGAGGTGGGTAAAAAGAAGCCCCTCCTCGAACTTCGTTCCTTCCCCTATCCGGGAACCCCCGAGGGGAGGGAAACGTAGAAGACCGATTATGTTTTATAATTGGGATATTTATCTGCAATTAAAATTATTGCTCCATTAAAAGTATGTACATGAAAAAATATTTACTACTCCCTTTATTATTTATCAGCAGTTTTATTTACGCACAGGTTCCGGAAGATGCCATCCGGTATTCCTTTTATCCGCAAAGCGGCACGGCACGTAATATGGCCATTGGTGGTGTAATGGGCTCGCTGGGTGGCGATATTAATGCAACCTTTGTAAACCCCGCCGGGCTTGGCTTTTATAAAACCAACGAGTTTGTAATTACACCTGCTTTCTTACTAAATAACAACAAAGCCAAATTCAGGGATACAGATACAAAAAACACAAAAAACAATTTTGGGTTTGGTACCACAGGTTGGGTTTTTGGCCACAGCAGTAACAAGGATAGCAGAAACAGCAGCGCATTCAGTATTGCCATTACACAAACCGCCAATTTTAATAATGAAGTGCGGTATAAAGGTTTAAACAATTACAGCTCCTTCAGCGAGCAGTTTGCCGAAGAATTTGCAAAAAGTGGTTACAGCATAGATGATGTGTTAAGCACCAACTCCTCTCCTTTTCCTTATACATCGGCACCGGCATTATACACTTACCTGATTGATACAGTTACCATCAACGGCATGCAACAGGTAAAAGGCGCACCCGAATATATTTTGGATGCAGGCCAGGCATTGCAGCAGGAAATGATAAAAAAAACAAAAGGTGCTATTAGCGAACTGGCCATTGGTTTTGCCCACAACAGTAAAGACAAATGGTTTGTTGGTGGCAGCATTGGCATACCATTGGTTAGCTATACAAGCAATACTGTTTTTAAAGAGTCGGATACATCTAACAATACCAGTAATTATTTTAAGCAGTTTAAATATACCGATGATTTTAAAACAACCGGTATTGGCATTAATGGAAAGATTGGAATTATTTACCGCCCCAAAGATTACATACGCCTGGGCCTGGCCATACACACACCAAGCTGGATGTTTTTAACCGATACACATACCACCGATTTAACTACCGAGGTAGAAAACCCGGTTGATAAATTCAGCATAGGCTCCACCTATTTTACCAATGGCAAAGCCGGCGAAGCAAAGTATATACAAAGCACGCCGTTTAAAGCACTGGTAAGTGCATCGTATGTGTTTAGAGAAGTAAAAGATGTTACCCGCCAAAAAGGTTTTATTAGTGCCGATATTGAATATGTGCAGCACCGCGGCAGCCGTTTTAGCAGCAGCAACGATACTGTTAGCAGCCAGGAAAAAGCGTATTACAAATCGCTGAACAACGTGGTTAAAAAAGATTACAAAGGCAATTTTAATTTTAGGGTGGGTGGCGAGTTAAAATTTAAAATTATTATGGCCCGGTTAGGTTTTGCATATTATGGCAACCCTTACAAGGATAAGGAACTTAAAGCAAACCGCATCTTACTGAGTGGTGGCCTGGGTTACCGCAACAAAGGCTTTTTTGTTGATTTAAGTTATGTACATACTATGAGTAAAGATGTAAACTTTCCGTATAGGTTACAGGATAGGGCAAATACTTACGCCGAATTAAAACAGCAACGTGGAAATGTAATTGCTACCGTGGGAGTAAAATGGTAGCGGAAATTGCAGATTGTTTGGATTGATATTTCGATAGCAAGCATACAAGCCCGATGGTATTATAGTTGATAAGTAAAGTTTTAAGAAGATTAAAAGCACATAAAAATCAGTTTTATCTTTTTTAATAAATCAACCCAAACATCAGTATGACAAAAAAAGAAAAAAAAGAAAAAATCTCTTCATTAGGATCAGATTTTTTTGCATCGGATAGTGCATTAACAAAAGCTGAAATTTCTAATAAAATTTTTGATGAAGCATCTTCTTCAGAATTTGACAGAAATATTATAACTACCATAGCACAGCATCTGGGTGCTTACAAGGCCCAGCTTGATAGTTATGCATTACAACTTCAAACTGCCATTACAACTAATGAGGCTAAAGATGCTGCACAATTAAATCAACTTAAAACAGCGGCATACAACGCAATCCAAAACATCATCAATCTTATCAATCAATCAGATCTTCCCGATTAATTAAAACAACGCACAACAATAATTATATAAAAAAAGGCAGCCACACCGTGCTGCCCATTCCTAATTCCTAATTCTTAATTCCTAATTCCCTAAAACCTTTCCTTCTGCCATCCCCATTCCCTGTAAACACCCGGATAAGTATCGGGATAGTTGCCCTTTAGCACCAGCAGCAAACTACTTAATACGGTTTTAATATCTTTCTTCATCCTGTTTTTGCCGGCCACTTTAATGCTTACATCGCCGGCAGTAGTACCTGCGGCATCAATGGCTGCGCTGTAATTGGTTTGCATACCGGTCCAAAAAGCGGTGCCGTATTCTTCGGCAGTAAAACCATCAGCGGCAATGGCTGTAATCATTAGTTTAAGTGCATCGCGGCGGTTATTACGGTCGCGGTTTATTATAAAGGTTTTGTTTTGCCGGCTAATACCATACCTGCCATATTGTGCCTCGGCGTTTACTTTTTTAAACTTACGCTGAATGTAGATTTTTACTTCACTTACAGCAACATCAATCTGCCTATCCATTTGCACAAGTGTAAGCGCCTGCCCTGGCAACAAGCTGCCGGTACTTTTGCGGCTGGTTAATTCAATCTCGTAACTGTTTACCTGTTTTTCAAAATCGGCAGGCGTTTTCCAAACAAGTGTAATGGCGGGGTTGGCAAGCCAGTGGGTTGCCACGTTTTTAGATAAATCCATAAAATCCACATCGGCCTGTGGTATTGTACGGGTGCTGATGGGTTTAGGGTTGCCTCCCGTACCGGGTGCTGCATCGGGGTGCATTTGTTTTGTAATTTTCATAATTGCTGATTTTTGATTGTGATAAAAAATGATACTATTTTAAATTAAAATGCCAATAAATAATCCTCAAACCACACAAGCAGATTGCTTTACTGCTCTGAGGAAGCCTCATACCATACAAGCAGGCTGCTTTACTGCTCTGAGGAAGCCTCATACCATACAAGCAGGCTGCTTCACTGCTCTGAGGAAGCCTCAGACTATACAAGTAGGCTGCTTCACTGCTCTGAGGAAACCTCAGACCATACAAGCAGGCTGCTTCACTGCTCTAAAGAACTTTGCTAACTTTTCAAAAGCCTGAAACATGGTTATTCGGCAGGATGTTGGTTTGCTATTAACCCATAAAAACTACCCCGGGGCTTAAAAAAGGTTAATGGCAGCTATTTTTAAAGAAAATTAAATAGCTGTTCCAAAATATAAATTAGTATTCATATAAAAAATACCTCAAAGTGGGGGGGTATAGGCGGCAAAACGGCGGCCCCCATAGCTACCGCAATTAGTTTTACATATTTTTTTGTTTCTTTTTTATCAATATAAAAACAAACAGAAAAAAGAAGCCTGAAAGAAGAAACGGCTTAACCTATTTTGTGATATTACCGGGTGCATATTTATGCAATAAAATGTATTAGATTTGAAAAAATAAACATACCCGGCACAGCATGACCCTTTACCAAAAACTACAACAAGCCCACAGCGAAGAAGATGTAAAAGATGCTTACATAAAAGCACTTGGGTTAAAGGGCTACAGCAAAAACCTGATAGATATACAAACCAAAGAAATTTGGTTTGAGGCAAAAGATACCAGCCGCCACAGCACCTATGCCATGTTTACCCAGTTAATGCATTATGTGCAGGATGCGCTTAACAAAGGCGATTATGTACCCCCGTTTTTATGCGTAATAGATACCGGCAAAGCCGCTATTATGAAGAGCCAGGATGTAATTCCCTTTCTGGCAAAAAAAACAATTAAGTGGGGCAAAAATGCCAGCAGCTATACACAAAATGCGCTTGATGCCATAAGTGCCCATATAGGCACCCACTTTGTAAGTTTTAAAATAGAAACCCACGAGGATGAATTTATAAACACCATTAAAGCCGCCATTAAAACCGGCGACATTATACGCACACAAATAACCCCCGATAACCTTAAACAGGTTTTTGATAAATGGGTAGTAATGATTGGTAAAGAAATAAAGGGTATTAATGAAGATGATTATGCCCTGTTGTTTTTTGCCGATATTATGCACGATGGCACAGCCGCCACCCACGATAACCTTACCGCTGCCCTTATGCACAAAAACGGTGCACCCGTATTTAGTTTAAAAGGTAGCATTTACGAGCTGGGCAATAAAGAAGGCTACCGCCAGTTTTGGGCCATTTACCACAAGCCACCCAAAAGCGAGTACCGTGATTATTTGCTGGAGCGAAGAGATAGTTTAATACCGCTTGATGAACGCAGCTTTAAAGGCGCTTACTACACACCACTGGCCGTGGTAGATAAAGCCTACGATAAACTAACCCAAACCCTGGGCAATAACTGGCAAAAAGATTATATAGTATGGGATATGTGCTGCGGCGTGGGCAACCTGGAGGTTAAGCACAGCAACCCACGTAATATATACATGAGCACTTTAGACCAGGCCGATGTAGATGTAATGAAGGCCACCAAAACCTGCGTGGCTGCACAGCGCTTTCAATACGATTATTTAAATGATGATATAACTGATGATGGTACTATAGATTATTCTCTTACAAATAAAATACCTGATGGCTTACGCAAAGCCATTGCAGATGGTAAGAAGATATTGGTGTTGATAAATCCGCCGTATGCGGAAGCAGGCAATCGAAGTAATAATTCAATTTTGGAAGGAGAAGAGAATAAAGGAGGAGTCGCTAAAACTAAATTTTCTGAAACTGCAATGGAAGGTTTTGGTAAGGCAAGTAATGAATTATTCGTTCAATTTTTGTCGAGAATTGCAATAGAAATTCCAGCTGCAACTATAGCGATGTTCAGCACTTTAAAGTATGTAGTAGCTCCAAACTTTGAAAAATTTCGTGAGAAATGGAATGCTATTTATTTAGGTGGATTTGTAGTTCATAATAAGGCATTTGAAGGTTTGAATGGAAAATTCCCGATAGGCTTTTTGATTTGGGAAACAAATCAAAAAGCGAAAAACAAAACGCCAATAGATGAAATACATGTAGATGTTTTGGATAAAAAAGTTATTCCCATTGGCGAAAAAACATTTTATAATTTACCTAGTACAAGGTTCTTAAATAGCTGGATTAAAAGACCCAAACCAAATACAACAGAAGCAATTGCTATAAAAAATACGGTGTCTCCATCAACAGCAAAAATAAAACCACCTGTTTGGAGTGAGGGTGCTATTGGTTACATGTTGTGTGATAGTAACGATATGCAACATGCGGAGCAAAGAACTACTATTTTTTCTGCTGTTTATAAAGTTGGAAATGATGGAGGGTTTTATGTAACACCGGATAATTTATTAGAGTCGGCTGTTATTTTTTCGGCAAGAAGATTAATCGTTCCAACATGGCTTAATGATAGAGATCAATTTTTGCAACCTGATAAACCATTATCAGAAGAGTTCAAAAATGATTGTTTAATATGGATGTTGTTTAATCGTTGTAATAAAACCGCCAGTGCCAATAACCTGCAATGGAACGGTAAAACCTGGAGCATTGTAAATCATTTTATACCCTTTACCGAAGCCGAAGTAAATGCCCCCGATAGGTTTGAAAGTGATTTTATGGTACAGTACCTGCAAAGAATTAGGAATGAGGAATTAGGAATTACGAATGAAGCACAACAGGTTTTGGATGAAGGTAAAAAACTATGGCAGGCATACTTTGCCCATACCGATGTACACACCGTACGGGATGAGTTAAAACTAAACCGGCCAGATGTAGGCTGGTACCAAATACGCAAAGCCCTGCAGGCCCGCAATGCCAGTGGCGATTTTGCACCCGTATCTTTTAAAGCGTTTGAAGATGCGTACAAAGCGCTAACCGAAAAACTGCAGCCGATGGTTTATGAGCTGGGGTTTTTAAAGGTATAGCCAACAATTACGGTAAAAAGAAGATGCCTTAAAAAAAATAACCGCTGTTACGCTGTAGCAGGCAAGCAGCAGGTAGATATACCAAACTGAATTTCATTAAAGGCTGCCAATAGCTATCGGAACGTTGGCTTAAATTCAAGCAAGCCTTTGTGCGGCAAGGTTTTGGTAAATACCGGTTGCACTAACTATAAAATGCAATGGGTATTAATATTAAGTTATGCAGGCATTTGAGGCATCCGTTTTAGCAATACTATTACCAGTTAAACGTTATGTAAAAAATATTTATATTTACTTCTGTAACACAACAAGATTAATGTAAATTACAGTAACCGTATGGATAAAGACAACATTTATAATTACATAGAAGAGCAATTAGGAGCAACAAGATCTTTACACAGACAAGTATTTACAGTGTACATACCTAATAAAGACAATAAAAATATTGTAATTGAAAATCATGACAATTGGGTTACACGTATTTCGAAAATAATGGCCGAAGTTTGTGGTGGCTGCACTATGTACAGCACTAAGGGTATGTGGTTTCAGGAAAAAGAAATAATACAGGAAGACACCGTAATTGTTTATTCATACATCACAGACGATGAAAAGTTTTTAAAAGGATTAACAAAAATGCGTAAAATACTGCACGAATTTGGTATTAAAACCAGCCAGGACGCAGTGGCTTTTGAATTTGATTCTGTATTCTATTTAATTAATTTTAACTAACCTCTAATTATGTCAAGAAAAAGTTTTAAAGATTTTGATTTTAATAAAGACGAAATCAAAAACGCCACTCCAAAAATTACACAGGAAAAACTTGCTAAAGCACTGAATGCAAAAATAATTTTTGGAGAAAATGAAAGAGGCTTCCTTGGAAATATTATATCAAACAGTTTTGCCAAATTACAGTATTTTAAAGAAGAGGTTGGGCTTATAACGCTAGAGTTGGATACTAAAAAAACGCTGTATAAACTTAGCCAGATTGCTGAAGATTTAAACAAGCGGTTACCCAAAAAAGCTGATTTAATTCACTCCAACGATGTTGCTGCATACATCATTAAAATGTATGTGGATAAAGTAAACGTGGAAACAATTGCACGTAAAATAACAAATAAAACTACCGTACCTTCTGGCAAGCCTAAAAAAGCAATTGCATCATAATATTTTATTTTTTAACCTCCTCGCCGCATCGGTTCGTTTCTCACTAACCAAAATGATGCAAAATAAAAAGCAGTTATAATTCAGTTAGCGCCCACAGCTCCATCACCCTCTCAAAATCCGGCTTACACCACATTACTTCTTCATCTTTTTTAAACCAGGTCATCTGGCGCTTGGCGTATTGGCGGGTATTTATTTTTTTCTCTCTAATGCAGGAATGCTCCCTCAATATCCACCTAAGTAACACCTGTTTTTCTTTTACAGCTTTATTTTGTAGATTTACATACAACTGATAATTATGTCTGCTAATTTATTGGAACGCATTACCATTAATACTGAGATTTGCCACGGTAAACCTACCGTTAGAAATATGCGTTATACGGTTTCCATGATTTTGGATTTACTTTCGGCAGGTATGACTGCTGATGAATTGATTGCAGATTATCCTGCATTAGAGAAAGAAGATATTAAGGCTTGTTTATTTTATGCCTCCCTGCTTTCCGAAACAAAAACACTATATAAAATATCGGCGTGATAAAGTTTTGTCTAACTAATATTTCCCAACAACCCCATCACCTTCTCAAAATCCGGCTCACACCACATTACTTCTTCATCTTTTTTAAACCAGGTCATCTGGCGCTTGGCGTATTGGCGGGTATTTATTTTAATGGCCTCGATTGCATCTTCTATTGAAAGATCGCCAATGAGGTGACCAAACAACTCACGATAACCAACGGTTTGTAAAGCATTTAATTTTTTGTAGGGTACCAGTTTTTTTACTTCATCTAAAAAGCCGGCTTTCATCATGGCATCTACCCTGCCGTTGATTTGTTTGTACAGTTGTTCTTTAGGCAGTTCTAACCCAATTTTTATAATATTAAAGGGCCGTTGTTTTTTTTGCTGGGTTCTAAATTCGATGATGGATTTACCGGTAGATAATTTTACTTCCAGTGCCCTCAGCAAACGGTGTGGATTTTTTATTTCGCCCTGTGCGTAGTATAATGGATCGTTTTTTTCTACTTCTTTCTGCAGCCACTCCAAACCTTCCCACTCAAAATCGGCATTTATTTTTTTGCGTATTTTTTCATCAACAACAGGCACTTCATCCAATCCCTGGCAAAATGTTTTTACATACAAACCGGTGCCACCAACCATTACCACCACATCGTGCTTTTTAAAAAGTTCATCAATTTTTGCCAGCGCATACTGCTCATAAATGGCAGCATTCATTTCATCTCTTATGGAGTGTGAGCTTATGAAATGATGCTTTACCTGCGCAAGTTCATCTGCCGAAGGCTTGGCCACACCAATATTTAGTTCTTTAAAGCATTGGCGGCTATCGGCCGATATGATTTCTGTTTTAAAATGAAGTGCTGTTTGTACAGCCAGTGCCGTTTTGCCAACCGCAGTGGGGCCAACAATGAGGATGCAGGTTTTGTTCATGAGCATTTTTGAGTTTGTAAAGAACTCTTTTTAATGGAGAATGGAATAATTTATAATGGATAATGTTTTAGGAAGGTAAAGTATGCTGAAAATGTTAATTGCTATAATAAATGGATAATGGGATAATTAATAATGGATAATGTTTTAGAATGATAAAGTATTAGGAACTGCGGACTGCTAAAAAGATAAAAGCTGGCTTGAAATGAAAAAATTATCAATTATCCATTAACCAATTATCCATTGACAATTATCAATTATCCATTAATCAATTATCCATTTATTAAAATCCATCATTCTCCCCATCGCCGGTTGCTTCCTCCTCTTCCGCTTCTACACTATCGCCATCTTCGTCCTGTTCGCTAAAACCATCTGCCAGGGCATCGGGCCGCAAGTCGTATTTTTCTTCCATCTCCGCCAGGCGGCTATCAACAAGTCCCTTAGTACCGTACTGCGAGGGCGCAATGCCTTCGGTACGTATGCAGCAAGGGTAAACAAGCTTGTTGTTTGCTGTTTTATCAACAGTAATCAGCTCTACCATAAAATGCCAGAACTTATTAAAGTCGTACTCGTAAATAAACTTTTGATTGGGATTGGTAATTTCGGTGCCAATTAAAACCTCCTGCATTATTAAAGGTTCTGCCTTGTAATCCTTTTCATATTTCTCCAGCGAAATTTCGCGGCCACGCAACCAGTTATCATTGCTACGGTAAAAAGTTGCTTTGTGTTTAGTGTCGAATTCGAAACTTTTTAAAATAGTTTTGTGCAGGTCAAAAAAACTGTGTGTGTGTTTTATTGCAATATCTCTGTAAACACTGTCATCATCTTCCCAATAAATTCTGAAACGTAAAATAGCCATGGGGTAAAAGTAAGAATTAATTGGGTAATGTGCTAATGTGCTGATGTGCTAATTCTTTAAAATAAAAGCATCTTCGTAATAAAGCAGGCTGTTTAAATCTGAAAAATTAGCTAATTAGCACATCAGCTAATCAGCTAATTTCTCAATTCCCAATTCCTTCGCTTTATCTAACATAAATGCGTGTGCCACTTCATATTCGTTTGGTATTATTCCATCCAATATGGCTTCCCGTATAGCATTTTTTAAATCGCCTACTGGCCTTGATGGTGGCAGGTTTAATGTTTGCATAATCATTTCGCCGGTAATAGGCGGTTGCCAGTTGCGCAGGTGGTCTTTTTCTTCTACCTCGGTACAGCGTTGCTTTACCATTTCAAAATTTTCTAAAAAACGTTTTACTTTGGTTTTGTTTTTTGATGTGATGTCGGCTGCACATAAAGTCATTAAGGCATCAAAATCTTCTCCGGCATCAAAAAGCAGGCGGCGTATGGCACTGTCTGTAATATTTTCTTTGGTAACACTGATGGGCCTTAAATGCAACTCAACCAGCTTACGCACAAACTTCATTTTTTCGTTTTGTGGTAGTTTTAGTTGTGTAAAAATTTTGGGCACCATCCTGCCGCCCACCACTTCGTGGCCGTGAAATGTAAAGCCATGGCCTTCTTCAAATCTTTTAGTGGCAGGTTTTGCAATGTCGTGCAAAACGGCCGCCCAGCGCAGCCAGAGGTCGTTTGTGTTCTTTGCAATATTATCAACCACTTGTATAGTATGGTAAAAATTATCTTTGTGGCCCATGCCGTCAATATATTCGGCACCAGCCAAATCAACCATCTGCGGAAAAATAATTTTAAGCAATCCACTTTTATATAACAGATCAAAACCTACCGAAGGTTTATCACTCATCAAAATCTTGTTCAGTTCATCGGCAATACGTTCGCCGCTTACAATTTTTATGCGGTGGGCATTTTCGCCAATGGCGGCAAATGTTTCGGGATGAATAGTAAAATTAAGTTGCGATGCAAAACGGATGGCCCTCATCATGCGCAGGGGATCATCGCTAAAAGTTTGGGCCGGTGCCAGCGGTGTTTGAATGTTTTTTTGCTCTAAATCGTTAATTCCGTTAAACGGATCTACCAATTGCCCGTAGTCAGCTTTGTTAAGGCTGATGGCCATGGCATTGATGGTAAAATCACGCCGGTTTTGGTCATCTTCAATGGTACCGTTTTCTACGGCGGGTTTGCGGCTATCATAACTGTAACTTTCTTTTCTTGCTCCCACAAACTCAATTTCCAATCCAACCTCTCCCCAATGAGCTGCGCTGGTTCCCTTCGCCTTGCTCGTGAACTCCAAGGGAGATGGAACTGTAGTATTAGGCTCATTTGACAATTGCCCATTTTCTTTTGCCAATTGCCTATTGCCTATTTTTATCTGCGCTGTACCAAAATTTTTAAAAAAATGAACTTCCGGTTTCGGCGTAAATTTTTCGGCAACCTTGGCTGCCAGTTCAATACCATCTCCCACACAAACAATGTCCATGTCTTTGGTATCTCTTCCCAAAATCTTATCTCTTACAAAACCACCAATTAAATAACAGGGCAGGCCAAGTTCCTGTGCGGAGAGGGCAATTTTTTGAAGTATTTCCAGTTCTTTATCGTTACAATTAATGTACATGTGCTGCAAAAGTAACGGGGAATTTTAGATTTCAGAATGTAGATTTCGGATTTGATTACACTTGCTTTAAAATCTAAAATCGCCAATCGTCAATCTAAAATCCATTCCGGCATTAATATTGACCTTATACAACCTCACACAAAAAGCCACAACTAACGCTGTGTTTTTGACATTTTGACTATATTGAGAAACTTATGAACGAAAAATTTTATTTGCAGGGCCAGGAAGATGAAATGGAGTTTATGCCGATGATTCCACTTAATGAAGATGATGACGGAACCACTGATGATCAACCTATTCCGGATGTTATTCCATTATTAGCTTTAAGAAATACAGTGCTTTTTCCGGGGGTAGTAATTCCTATTACCGTTGGTAGAGATAAAAGTATTAAGGCCGTAACCGATGCTTACAAGGCTGACAAATTGATAGGCGTAGTAGCGCAAAAAGACAGTACAGTAGAAGAACCAACTGTAAGTGATTTAGAAGATATTGGCACCGTTGCCAAAATTGCCAAGCTGATAAAAATGCCCGATGGCGGCACAACTATTATTATACAAGGCCGTAAGCGATGCAAAATTGAAGAGATAATGAGCGACGATCCTTACTTTAAGGCAAAAATCAGCGTTTTAACCGATGAAACTTTAAAAGACGATGCTGATTTTGAAGCGATGATCGGCAGTATTAAAGATCTTGCGGGCCAAATCATCAACCTATCGCCCAACCTGCCAAGCGAAGCTGCCATCATTTTAAAAAATATTGAAAACCCCTCTTTTTTAATACATTTTGTAAGCAGCAATTTAAACAGCGATATTAAAGAAAAGCAGCGCCTGCTGGAAATTAGCAGTATTAAGGCCCGTGCAGAGCTGCTGATGAACCTGATGCAGACCGAACTGCAATACACCGAACTTAAGAACAAGGTAACCAATAAAACCCGGGCCGAACTTGATAAGCAGCAACGTGAATACTTTTTGCAACAGCAGATGAAAGCCATTAAAGACGAACTAGGTGGCGATAATGTAGCCGAAGTAAAGGACATGCTGAAAAAGGCTGAGAACAAAAAATGGCCGGCAGCAGCTAAAGAAATGTTTACCAAAGGGGCCGAAAAACTGGAGCGTATGCACCCATCTACCCCCGATTATTCGGTTGTGTACAATCATTTAGATCTGATGCTTGATTTGCCCTGGGATGAATATACCGAAGACAGTTACGATTTGAAGAAGGCCAAAAAAATTCTGGATCTGGATCATTACGGTATGCAGAAAATTAAAGAGCGCATATTGGAATACCTGGCAGTTTTAAAGCTGAAAGGCGATATGAAATCTCCCATTCTTTGCTTTTTGGGCCCTCCGGGCATTGGTAAAACCAGCCTGGGTAAAAGTATTGCCGCCGCCATTCAACGTAAATATGTACGGGTTAGCTTGGGTGGTTTGCACGATGAGAGTGAAATACGTGGCCACCGCAAAACATATATCGGCGCCATGCCCGGCAGGATATTACAATCTATACGCAAAGTAAAATCGAGCAACCCGGTAATGATTTTGGATGAGATTGACAAAGTAGGCAGCGATCATCGTGGAGATCCATCATCAGCTTTGCTGGAAGTTTTGGACCCCGAGCAGAACAATACCTTTTACGACAATTACCTGGAACTGGAATACGATTTAAGTAAAGTACTTTTTATAGCCACTGCAAATAACTTAAGCAATATACCTGCACCACTACGTGACAGATTGGAAATTATAGATTTAAGTGGTTATGCTGTGGAAGAAAAAATTGAAATTGCCAAGCGGCATTTAATACCAAAGCAGCAGGAAATGCATGGCCTTAAACCTGCCAGTTTTAAATTGAGTGATACAGTGCTTGAAAAAACCATACAGGATTATACCCGGGAAAGTGGCGTAAGGGAATTAGACAGGCAACTTGCCAGCATTATGCGTTACCAGGCAAAAGAATTGGTAACGAAGGGCAAATTAAAAGCCACCATTACCAATAATGATGTTGAAAAAATATTGGGCAAGCCCAGATACAGCAACGACCTCTACAAAATTGCCAACATGCCCGGCGTGGCAGTTGGCTTAGCCTGGACTTACGTTGGTGGCGATATTCTCTTCATTGAAACTCAACTGAGCGAAGGCAAGGGCGAATTAAAGCTTACCGGCAACCTTGGTAATGTAATGAAGGAAAGTGCCAGCACGGCCCTTACCTACCTGGAAGCCAATTGCAAAAAAGTAGATATTGCGCCAGATCTTTTTAAGAAAAAAGACATTCACATACATGTGCCCGAAGGTGCTACGCCCAAAGATGGCCCCAGTGCAGGCATTACCATGCTAAGTGCTTTGGCAAGTGCTTTTACCGGCCGCAAAATAAAGCCTTACCTGGCCATGACCGGCGAAATAACTTTACGTGGACAGGTATTGCCCGTTGGAGGCATTAAAGAAAAGGTACTTGCCGCCCGCCGTGCCGGTTTAAAAGAGATTATCATGTGCTGGCAAAACGAAAAAGATGTGGAAGAAATAAACCCTCAATACATTAAGGGCATTAAATTTCATTATGTAAAAAATATGCTGCAGGTGCTGGATTTGGCACTGGCGTAGAAAAATAAATAACAAAAAAAATCCCGCTACAAAACTTGCAGCGGGATTTTTTTGTTAAAAATGTGTTCGCTTCTTTCTAAAGTTAATTTTTACAGGAATACCGATTGTAACAGCGTTTCCCGAACCTAAAGATTTTATATTATTTTGAAAAGTATTACCGTTGTATTGGCTTTTTATGATGCCAACATCAGAATTATTACCAAAATTCCAGTTTTTCATTACTGAAATAAAAAACCATTGTTTATCATTTTTACCAAAATACATATTTGCTCCAGTCAACAATGAATAATTACCACGGCCTCCACCATAAGTTTTTAATTCAACTGATCCCCCACCAATACTACCGTTGGATGAATTATTATTAAAAATATTATAACCAAAGCCAAGCATTGGCTGTATTTGAAAAAATAAGCCACTATTTTTTTTAGCGTTAATGTTGTTTAACATGTTATTAAAATAAACTGGTTTACTTAGTAATTGATACCCAAATTCTAAACGGGGAAAACTACTATTGCTAGTCATAGAGCCTGTTTCATTTCCATTTACATAATTATATTTTAGCCCTGAATTAACATATTGTATTCCAAAAAATAACCCCCTGCCTTTCTTATTATCTAAATAACCCCTTAAACCAAAAGTTGCATTTGTTTGAAATTGTTTGTTAACAGAACTAAAAGGACTTAAGCCGTTAATTGTAGAAGATGTAGTTTGTACACCGGCATTTGGTAAAAGAACCAGCGACTGTGCATTGATAATTACATGAGATAATATAACAAGAATGATTATAGCTAATAATTTTTTCATTTTAGTTAGTTTTAGTTTAAACCAAAATAACCTAAATGAATTAAAAAATAATGTTAAGTGAATGCGAATAAAAAGTTAAATCAACCGGTGCATTTGTAAAAGATAAGTGGTTTAGGTTCTATCTGGCAAAAAAAATATCATTACACACAACCGACAGTAACAATTAAACGTAAGTATAGCCAGTTAAGCTATCAACAGGTTTCATGTTGGTTGTTTTAAGGGTTAAAGAAATTCCTTCCCGTTCCCGGGAGGGAATTTTTGTGTCAGGCCACTACGAATACTCTTAATTAAATTGATGACCTGCATTTCAAGAATACTCTAAAAATTTAGGGGGCTAAAGTGGCCAGACATATTTTAAATGCTTTCGTAAAAAAATCATCGCTTCCTTTCCATCCAATCCACTTCTTTATTGGTAGTTAGTGCCTGTATAATGGCAATTAAAAAAAGCATGGCTACATTGCCGGCTAAATAAGTAAGGCTGAGGCCGTAGTAACCAGTTATATCTGTATTGAATTTGGTAAAGAACGAAATCATATCTAAAACCAGCACAACCAGGCTGATTATAAAGCCTGTAACAAATAAAAGCTGAGAAATAATTTTTACCGCTTTTACCGGATGCTTTTTTGTTCTTTTAAAAAAAATAAAATAAACCGACATGAATATTGCAGGTGCTAATGAAACCACGCCTAGGCCAAAACTAATATCGGCAACGGTTGATGAAACTAATTTTGAAATACCATAAAAGGCTGCAATGATTAAACCAAGCGAAACGGGCACACAAAGAAACAGCAAGAATATCAGTATGTAGAGTTTCGAATATTTAGTAAACCTGTCTTCCATTAAAATTTTATTTGTTTGCCTTTACCAATGAATCTAAATCCATTTTATTCGCCGAATCAAGCCTTTCATTGCTCTGCTGTAAATCCTTATCAATTGTTTTAAAATACTCCATAATTGTATCAGATTTTTTATGGGCTGCATCAGCAGACTGTTTCATAAATATTACAACCGTGCTCATGATAGCAATGCAGACCACAACTATAAAAGCAATCAATCCTTTCGACATATCAATAACAATTATAGCAAACAAATGTTTGCGTGCTCATCAACTTAAAAATAACTCAGCTTTGTTTTAGGCGTTAAAGTCAGCAATGTTTCATACATCAGTTTTATGGTGTTTTCAATATCTGATTTATGCAGCATCTCTACTGTTGTGTGCATATAACGCAATGGTATTGATATTAAAGCCGATGGGCAGCCATCATTGGCATAAGCAAAAGAATCTGTATCGGTACCGGTGCTGCGGCTAACGGTATTAAACTGCACATCAATTTTATTTTTTTCGGCCGTTGCTTTAATAATATCTAATAATTTATTGTGTACCGCCGGGCCGTAAGTAAGCGAAGGTCCTTTGCCACAGCTACATTCGCCCTGTATCATTTTGTTAATCATAGGCGTTGTAGTATCATGCGTAACATCAGTGATGATGGCAATATCGGGTTTTATGCGGCGGGCAATCATTTCTGCACCACGCAGGCCAATCTCTTCCTGCACGGCATTTACCACATACAAACCAAAAGGTAGTTTCTTTTTATTTTCTTTAAGTAAACGGGCCACTTCGGCAATCATAAAACCACCAATGCGGTTATCAAAAGCACGGCCTATCAGGTAATCGTATGGCATTTCTTCGTAACCATCTTCGTAAGTTGCCACGGCACCAATATGTATGCCCAGTGCTTCTACTTCTTTTTTATTGCGGGCTCCGCAATCTAAAAACAGGTTCTCTACTTTTGGTTGAGTTTCTTTACTATCAGCATTGTTCATACGGGTATGTATGGCCGGCCAGCCAAACACCGCTTTTACAGCTCCTTTTTTTCCATGAATAATTACACGCATGGATGGCGCAATCTGGTGATCTACACCGCCGTTGCGCTTGAGGTAAATTAACCCTTCGGGAGAAATATAATTTACAAACCAGCTTATTTCATCTGCATGGGCTTCTATAACTACTTTAAAAGCAGCATCAGGATTTATAACGCCAACTGCTGTTCCATAAGGATCGGTAAAAGTTGTATCCACATAAGGCTTTATATATTCGAGCCAGAGTTTTTGTCCGCCACTTTCAAAACCGGTTGGTGATGGATTGTTGATATAGTTTTTTAAAAAGCCGTACGAATTATCGGTAAGAATACTTTTTGATTTTTTTGCTTTAGCCATAAAAATGATTGATTTGCTGCAAAATTACTTAGAAGCAGGCTAAAAAAATTATTTATAAACTATGTTGTAGTTTTTTAACCACGGATTACACAGATTTACACGGATAATCTGTGTAAATCAGTGTACAGAGCTTGTCCAGGTATCCGTGGCAAAAATCGGAAATGAATTTACGCAGTAAATTTTCATACCTATTTTTTAAAAGGTTGCTATATAAGTGGCTAAGGCAGAAAATAACATCATCCCATCTACAAAAAAATAATAAAAAAGATAGCCTTGCTTTTTGATTGACAAAAAATAAACAGCCAGCAAAGCCAGGGTAGAAATATGGAGGGCTATTGATTGGCTGAATGAGATGCCATAAAACGAGAATAAAAAATTAGTACCAAAGAGAACGATAAAAATTAAATAGATCAGCATTTTAAGATGCTGCGGTCTTAAATCAGTTGCCAGGCTGTGCAGTCCACGTATTTTATCAACTGCTTTATCCCGGTTATCAAAAATGATGCAAAGCATCAGCATAAAAAGAAAACGACGTGTAAAAACAAACATATCTGCACTATCTAAAAGTGCATATGTTTTTTGCAGTGGCATAAAAACGGTTACGTATGCCCAGGTAAATGCAAGCAAAAAGGTTTTTAAAACTCCCGCCCTGCGGATAAAATATAAAACCCTGAAAGGCAATAGAGGCAATGCATACAAACAAGTGAGCAAAAAAGCAGTAATTATAAATTCAGCAGGCAAAGGATGTAGATACAAACAAAAGATTACACCGATGGCAGATAAAAACAAAATGGATATCCCTTTAATTTCCTTTTTCAGCAAAGCGGATAAAGAAAATGTACCGGTAAAGGAAGCCTTACTTATTATCCAGTAAAAATTATAACTGCAGAGTGTGGCAAAAAAAATAAAACCATACCCGTAAATTGACAAAGGCAGTTTAAGCAGCAACGAAGTTTGAAATGCCATTGCCACAGCACAAACAGCAATAAAAATGGAATGAGACAGGATGAAATGCAGCCACTTCATTAAGGAAGCGTATAAAAAATAAAATTCTGATCAGTTAAAATTACATTGCTTTTATTTTTTGCAAAATCGGTTATGTACACTTCAAAATGAAGCGTATCCTGGTAAGGCCTTGGCACCGTAGGAAAAGGCCGGCCGCCCATCACACTAAATAATCCAACTTCTAAATCAGCTTTAAAATTTGATTTGCTTATGCTCCTCAAATCCGGAAACACCCAACTGGAATCTATTTTATTTGTAAGGGTATTTCTTATATAAATTTTAGATTGTTCCGTTGCACTGATGAATCCCAGATCGCCTTCGGCATCAGTAACTTCAAGCACCATAATTGGTGGATCGGTTCTCGAACTACGGGTGCTGCCTTCTGCCGGCCTGAAGGATTTGAAACTGATTTGTGGTGCCGTTGTGTACTTATCTTTTTTACAGGCTGTAAAAAATAAAATAGCTATGGTAAATAGTAAAGTGTATCGCATCTTTGTGTTTTGTATGTCAAATTTAATGATTGCAGGTGAAACAAGACGTTAAAAATATGGACTTAGAAAACAGCCTTTTTGCTGCCCGGCCGGATAATTTTAACGAACTGGCCATTGCTTTGTTCAAACATCAGCATAAAAACAATAACATTTACCGCCAATTTTGCGACAGCTTACACATAAATGCAGATGCAATTGACAGCATACATAAAATACCTTTTCTGCCCATTTTATTTTTTAAAACGCATATAGTAAAAGGTGGTGTATTTGAAACCGATACCGTTTTTGAAAGCAGCGGCACCACGCAAACAACACCCAGCAGGCACTTTGTAAAAGATGTTGATTTGTACAGGAAGAGTTTTACAAATTGTTTTGAAAAATTTTATGGTCATCCTAAAAATAAATGCATACTTGGCCTGCTGCCCTCCTATCTGCAAAGAAAAAATTCGTCGCTGGTGATGATGACTGATGAACTGATACAAGCCAGCAACAACCCGTTAAGCGGTTTTTATTTATACGATCATGAAAAACTGCACAGCACTATCCTGCATAACGAATTATTAAAATTACCAACTTTATTAATTGGTGTTACCTATGCACTGCTTGATTTTGCAGAGGCGTACCCCATGCAGTTGCGGCATACCATTGTTATGGAAACCGGCGGTATGAAGGGCCGCCGTGAAGAACTTACCCGGCAGCAAGTGCATGCCATTTTACAAAAGCAATTAGATATAAGCCTGGTACACTCAGAATATGGTATGACGGAATTATTATCGCAGGCATACTCAAAAGGCGATGGTATTTTTCACTGCCCCGGATGGATGAAAATTTTACTGAGAGATGAAGATGATCCTTTTCATATTATTACAGCAGCCGATGCACAAAACAAATCGCAGACGGGCCTGATAAACGTAATTGACCTGGCCAATATACATAGCTGCAGTTTTATTGCTACGGATGATATTGGCCGCTTACATGCAAACGAAAGTTTTGAAGTGCTGGGCAGAAGCGATAGCAGCGATGTGAGGGGGTGTAGTTTGATGGTACTGTAGAAAATAAAATTAGTATAAAAAAGACCCAAATTCCTTGAAGTCTTTCTGTGAACTGGCAGGGATTCCAGAAAAACTAAACAACATAAAAAAAGACCTCAATTTCTTGAAGTCTTTCTGTGAACTGGCAGGGACTCGAACCCTGGGCCCTCCCGATAAAATCGGGATGCTCTACCAACTTAGCTACCAATCAAATTTTCTATATATTTTCTTGATTTCATTTTTTTTATTCCAGTTTCCCTTTTTTTTGCAGCCGGTAAGTCTATAAATTCTTCTTGAAATTTCAATTGCCAGGGAATTCCTGTTTTAGTAAATTTTGAATGGCCGATATTATGTTCATGTAATCTTCTCTGAAGGTCTTTACAAGCACCCACATAATATTTATTAATTTTTTCTGAGTATAAAATATAAACAAAAGCCATGTAATAAAAAAGCTCCCATTTAAGTGGAAGCTTTCTGTGAACTGGCAGGGACTCGAACCCTGGGCCCATACATTAAAAGTGTATTGCTCTACCAACTGAGCTACCAATTCAAACACCCTTTTTTTAAAGGGAGTGCAAAAATAAGGCAAAAACCTTTTGCAGCAAATTTTTTACTGAAAGTTTTTCCCCAAATCTTCTATTAACTTAATAATTTCTTTACCAACAGCGGAATAACTCACTTATTTTTGTCAATAACTTTTTTTATGCAGGATTATTTTAAAAACAAAGTAGTAGTAATTACCGGTGGCAGCGATGGTATTGGCAAAGCACTGGTAGATATATTGATACCCCTTGGAGCAAAAGTAGCCACCTGTGCCCGTAACCAGGATAAATTGTACGATCTGCAATTACTGCATTCCGGCAAGCCGCTGCATACTATGGTAGCCGATGTTAGCAGCTACAACGATTGCAAAAACTTTATTGAAAGCACCATTCAGTTTTTTGGCGGTATTGACATTCTCATCAACAATGCAGGTATATCTATGAGGGCGTTGGTGAAAGACCTGGAAGTAGAAGTAATAGAAAAAGTGATGGACATTAATTTTAAGGGTACACTTTATTGTACAAAACTGGCGCTTAATTCAATTATAGAACGCAAAGGAAGCATCATCGGCGTATCTTCTATTGCCGGTTACCGTGGTTTGCCGGGCCGCAGCGGCTACTCGGCCAGTAAATATGCCGTTACCGGTTTTTTAGAAGCACTGAGAACTGAAATGATTGACAGCGGTGTAAATGTAATGTGGGTTTGCCCGGGCTTTACAACATCCAACATACGCAATGCTGCATTAAATAAAAAAGGGGCTGCCCAAGGCGAAAGCCCGATGGATGAAAAAAAAATGATGAGCTCGGAAAAATGTGCTGAATATATTCTGCAGGCAATTGAGAAAAGAAAAAGAAGCCTGGTACTTACTTTTAGAGGAAAACAAACAGTTTTTATGAACCGGTTTTTTCCCTCCCTTACAGACAGACTGGTAAAAAACTTCTTCTTTAAAAAAGGAGAATTGGTACGTTAATCCGTTAATCCGTTTAAACGTTAATCCGTTTAAACGTTAACTTGTATAAATGTATTACGGATTAACTAATTAACAAATTAACGGATTAACAAATTAAATGCCTTTACTAACGCTTACATCAGACATTGGCCAGCAGGATTTTCTGATTGGTGCTGTAAAGGGGCAGTTACTACAAACATGTCTGCAGTTTTCGCTGATAGATATTTCTCACAACCTTTCGCCGTTTAATTATCCGCAGGCAGCTTATGTTTGCCGCAATGCCATTAAAAA
The DNA here is from genome assembly GCA_043756605.1 of Chitinophagaceae bacterium. Taxonomy (GTDB): domain Bacteria; phylum Bacteroidota; class Bacteroidia; order Chitinophagales; family Chitinophagaceae; genus Ferruginibacter. Next base: position 1,232 of record JAYURR010000119.1, on the reverse strand, counting down.
TTTTCCGGCAGGCACTTTTCATTTAATACTGGTTAATTTATTTGATGAAAAGCCCGAGCACATGTTGCTGGCCCAACATAATGGCCATTTTATTGGCTGCGCCGATAATGGATTGCTAACGATGATACTGGAAGAAGTACCGCAAAAAACAGTGGCACTGGTATTGGATAAAAACCAACAAAAAAATACGCTGTACTGTGCCGCTGTTTTTGCAAATGCCTTTACCCAGCTACATAACGGAAAAAAGCTGGAAGACCTTGGCGATGCTGGCGTTTCTATCCATGTAAAAAATCCTTTAAGGCCGCTGGTTGGCAGCGATTATATTGAAGGGCAGATTATTTTTATAGATAATTTTGAAAACGTAATTGTAAATATTCATCATGATGAATTTGAAGAACAACGCAAAGGCCGGAGTTTTAAAATAGTTTTTAAACGGGATGAAGTAATTGACAGAATAAGTGAAACCTATGCCGATGTAAATGAAGGAGAAAAACTGGCCCTGTTTAATTCGGCCGGTTATTTGGAAATTGCCATCAACAAAGGAAACGCAGCAGGCTTGCTGGGTTTACAGAATTTTTCGGAAAAGCAAATGCAACAAAGCCAGTACATGAACAGCCGGCTTTTTTATCAAACAGTGAAAGTGTATTTTGAGTAAAGCAGACACCCCTCCGCCAATCCTGAGCGTAGCCGAAGGAAAGGGGGAACCTGGGAGACTGATGATTTGAAGGTCTTTTCGATATTTATAAATAATGACTGGTAATAACTTTAATAACAAAACATAATTATTCTCCGCCGCGGCGGATTAGGGGCATCTTGGCATTTATAAAAAACATATCTCCGGATAAATCCACCGACAAAGAGTTGCTTGCAGCTTTTAAAGCCAGCGGCGAAATTGCGCATGTAAGCACTTTGTACCTGCGTTATATGGACCTGGTTTTTGGTGTGTGCCTCAAATATTTCAAAGATACCGAGCGTAGCAAAGATGCCGTAATGGATATTTTTGGTGAATTAAATACTAAATTGAGGGTACATGAAGTGGATAATTTTAAGGGCTGGCTACAGGTTTTGGCCCGAAATTACTGCCTTATGCAGTTGAGAAGCCCCAGAAATATAAAAACTACAGAATTTAACCCTGTATTTATGTATTCTGAAGAAAATACGCATCTGAACAGCGAGGCTTTGGAAAAAGAGGAAAATTTTAAGAAATTAGAGGAGTGTATGGAAACTTTGCC
>JAYURR010000118.1:0-13007 GCA_043756605.1 Chitinophagaceae bacterium | reverse complement strand
TGATCGGTTATGTAAAGGGGCTTGTTAAGACTTTTCAGATATGAATCTAAATATCCTGGAAAACAAAGTTTATGAATATAACGTAATCTTTCTTCAAACTCTTTAGTGGCTATGATGGTGTTATTGAATTGTTTACTCCAGATAGCCTTGATTTTAGCTGGATCAATTTCATATCCATGTCCTTCAAATGAATCAAAAACATTGTCAATAACCAAACTGTCGATAGTTTTTGAAGTATCTGATAAAGAATAATCATTTTTGCCACGATCTTCTGCCGGGGTAGCCGTATTAGGATTCCTAATAGTAATATAAGGCCATCCGCTAAAAGAATAATACAGACTATCCGTATATTTTTTATCCCGATAATTCTTTTGCAAAGCTTTTAAAGTAGGGATATATTTTGGCGGATAAAAATCGAGCGTGTTGATATCATAAGTACGAAGTTGATTTTCAACTGGCTTTGGATTAACCCAGTTAATACGGCCACTGCTGTCTGCTGCCCCATCAAACAATAGCATAGCAGGATTTATTTTTTGCGCTGGCACGCTTACGTTTATTTTTTTAACCAGCGAAACCTGTTTGCCATCAGCAAAAGCATTTATGTAAAACATACCGGCTGTTTGCAGCATATCATTGCCACTCATGGTTGAGAGTCCGTGCTGTATTATATCATAGGCATTTAAAGCTGTTTTAATTTCCAGTTTGATATTGTTGCCTTCTCCAAAAGCATTTGCAGGTATGGCAAACACAACGCCACTCTTGGTTTCAATGATCGTATCCGTTGCATTGATAATTTCAAATTTTTCAACCGATTGAAAACTGCTCTCAGTTTCCTGAGATGTTTTGTAGTGAGAGAACAGATTTGTTTTAACAGCATAAAAAGCAAATGCGGAAGCAATTATGGCCCCAATTATTCCCCAGCGGATGATACTACGTGCAATAATTTGTTTGTTGATCTGCTTTGCAAATTCACTTTTTAAACCGAAAGTTTCTGCAGCTTTAATTATCAGTTTTTGAATATTAAATTCTTCCTGTAAAACTTTGTCAAACCGCAATTGATTTTCAAAAGCCAGTTTTTCTTCTGCACCCATTTCATTTTGCAGATAACGGTCTATAAGTATGCTGTTATCACTCATGAGTATTGGTTTTAGAAAGGGTTACATAATTTTCTTTAGCTTTTTGTATGCAGCGGTACTTTTGGTTCTTGGCTGTTTCTTCGCTGCCGAATTGCAGTAGAGCAGCTATTTCTTTAAAACTCATTTTCTTAAAATAAAACAGCATCAGTAAATTCCTGCATTTTTCTCCCAAAAAATTAAAAGCGGCAGATGCTGTATCAAAGCCCTGCTCCTGCTCAATTAAATCTTCCGCAACATGTGTATCGTTTTCAGCAATGGGCAGTTTTTTTCTTTTTCTTAACTCCTGCAACCACAGGTTTTTTACCACTGCATGCAGGTAAGTGCTGATGGGTACAGTTAACACAAACTTTCCGGTCTTCATTTTTTGATAAAGTATTACCAGTGCATCCTGAAAAACATCTTTGGCATCTTCAATTGTGCCCCTGTTACGTACAATATGTTTTTTTATCGCAGGAAAAATACCATAGAGGCCCGTAACCGCCCTTGCATATTTATCGTTTCGTAAGTGTTCAATTATGTCTGTATCGGTCATTTTATAATTGCTTATATCTGTTAATGCTGTTTTTTGCAAAAGGTCATCAAATAAAATAAAATAATTTTAAAGAGAGGATTGAATTGAGCAAATTAAGCTGCCGCTTACAGATTCAGGCAACCATCTCTCAACATTTTCATATAAACTATCCCTTTCTCCCGGGCAAAATGCATATTTTGCTCCGGGATGGCTTCGGGATTTTTGTAATGCTCCAAAGCCTTGTCTATACTGCTTTCCCTAAGCAGGTGCAGCATGGGATAAACCGATCGGTTTGTATAATTGGCTGCATCATTATCGGGAGCTCCGGCAAATTTATATTGCGGGTGAAAGCTTGCCAACTGATAAATACCATTGTACTTATATTGTTTTAAAAGTTTTTCGGCCACCGAAAACATATCCAGGTAATCATCAAATTTTTTAAACGCATCTGGAAAAATAAGGAAAGAGGTTTCAATGGTTTCATCATTGTTAAGCCGGGTTACTTCCTGTAAAAAAGATTCCAGGCAAAGGTTTGTTGCTATTGCATTTTCAACCTTAAAAAAAACAGTTTGCAGCTTCACCACCTTTGCTGCAAATGGGCAAAAGTTACACCCGATCACTACATCAGTAATCCATTTTTTTGTGTGTTCAATTACCTGTTCCGATGTATCCATATTAAAAACTGCTTTATAGTAAAGCTAACTGAAATTTTACAGAGATACCTGCAGGCTCAGCCTTCTTAAAATAATTACCCATTACATTAAATTAACAAAGTTTATCGTTCGTTAACAATCAGTAGCACTTCATTTGCAACACATCTTATAAAATTTCAAATCATGAAAAACATAAAAATTACTTTAGTGCTGGTTTTAGCAATCATGAGTTTTACACCGTTTGCTGAAACAAAAGCGCAGCCTGTATCAGTATCCGTTAACTTCAATACATTTCAACAGGAACTTAGTCCCTACGGCCGGTGGATGAATAATCCACGTTTTGGCCAGGTATGGATTTACAACGATGCAGCTTTTAAACCTTATTACAGCGATGGCCACTGGGAATATACAAATTACGGATGGGCGTGGATATCTGATTACGATTGGGGTTGGGCACCTTTTCATTATGGTCGTTGGGAGCACGATAATTTTTATGGATGGATGTGGATACCGGGTTACGAGTGGGCATCGGCCTGGGTAAGCTGGAGCAGCTATGATGATTATTATGGTTGGGCGCCGCTTGGCCATGGCGTTAATATTAATGTTTCATTTGGTTCTATTGCCTACGACCGATGGAATTTTATACCTCGCCGCAATATTTGTGATAGGAATTTAAATCGATATTATGTTTCTCACAACAGAAATAATAATTTCCGGAATGCAGTGGTAATAAATAATTACTATAGTGGTAACGGTGGCGTTGGCCACTATGTGAGAGGCCCCGAAAGAAGAGAAGTTGAGCGTTATACCAACAACCGTATTTCCGAAAGAAGGGTTGATTATAACGACAGAAGCTGGAACCGGGGCGATAATGTGAGAAACAGAAATACCAATAATTATAACAATGCTAATGGCAGCAGAGATAATGATGCATCAGCAAATAACAATGGCAACAATAATGGCAACAACCGCCTCAGAAATGATGCGAATGTAAATACCAATCCTGCAAATGCTGCAGATCAGCCAAACAGAATACCTGAAAATAACAACAACAATACCGGCAGCAGGCGTAATGATGATGGCACACAAAATGGCAATAATCAAAATAATAATTATCCCCGCAGAAGGGAAATAAACCAACCGAGGGATAATAACGCTGCGCCACCGGTGATTGAAAACAGGCGGCCTCAACGGGATGTAAATACTACCCCGCAAACAAACGAAAATAATAACACAGGCCGCAGGCAGAATGAAAACAGGTGGAACAGAAACAACGACCAGCAAAATAATAATCAGCAACGCCAGCAAACCGAAAGGCCAGTGCAACAACAGCCACAAAGGCAACAGCAATTTGAACGGCCTGCCCAACAACAAAGGCAACAGGCAGAAAGACAGGCACCCCAGCAACAACAACAAGCACCGGCAATGGAGCAGCGTAAATTTGAACGCCGGTCAGATAATAATGGCAATCAACCAGGTGCCGAAAATAATAATCAACGCGGAAACAGAGGCAGACGGAATGGGTAGCGGGCAACCATATTAACCCCTATGTAAAATGCATTTGCATTTAATAAAAACGTCACTATTTTGAGTGGCGTTTTTTATTTTTTAAAATCGAAATGGAGTTGAGGGAATAATTGTTTTTCTTTGCAGTAATCATGTCGTTATATTTTACATCTTTAAACTCGGGCAGCAACGGTAACTGTTATTATGTAGGCACAAAAAACGATGCCGTATTGGTAGATGTTGGGCTAAGCTGCCGTGAGACTGAAAAGCGCATGAAACAACTTGGCCTGCAAATGAAAACGGTAAAAGCAATTTTTGTTTCTCATGAGCATGGCGATCATATAAAAGGAGTTTCAACACTGGCAAATAAATACAGTTTGCCGGTTTATATAACTGCTAAAACTGCTCAGTATGGGCCCAGACTTATCAGCCATCTTAGTAAACATTTTGTTGCAAACAAAACAATTGTTATCGGAGATTTAAAGATAAATCCATTTTTAAAATGCCACGATGCTGCTGATCCGCATAGTTTTACCATCAGTTTTAATGAGGTTACTGTAGGTGTATTTACTGATATTGGAAATGTGTGTGAAGAAACGATCAGGCATTTTAAATTATGCCATGCCGTTTTTTTAGAATCCAATTATGATGCTGCAATGCTGGAGAACGGCAAATACCCATTGCACCTGAAAAACCGTATCCGTGGCGGCGATGGACACTTATCAAATAAAGAAGCGCTGGATCTTTTTATAACACACCGCTCCCCTTTTCTATCGCATGTTTTGCTATCGCATTTATCAAAAGAAAATAATTTGCCCGAAATTGCAGCAGCATTATTTATGCAGCATGCAAAAAATATTAAAGTTACAGTTGCCTCCAGGTATCAATGTACCGAAGTATTTACCATTGCAGCAGGCACACACAATACTGGAATAGCAGTTAAAGAAAATTTTAAAGCCATGCAATTGGGTTTGTTTGAATAAATCAATTGAATAACCATGGTTGAAAACCTGCTCCGGCTTTTTAATGAATATCAAAACCTTGCCATTTTAATCAGCATTTGCATAAGTATTATTATTGCTGTTATAGGTGTGGTGCCCAGTGTATTTATAACTGCAGCCAATATATTATTTTTTGGATTTTGGAGTGGTATGCTAATTTCTTTTGTGGGCGAGTCTGTGGGGGCAGGCATTGCCTTTTTATTGTACCGCACAGGATTTAAAAAAGCGATAGCAAATAAATTTGATAAATATACTAAAGTAAAACGACTGATAAATGCAGAAAATAAAGAAGCCTTTTACCTGGTGGTTGCGTTAAGGTTAATACCCTTTGTACCCAGCGGATTGATAACTTTTGCTGCTGCTATTGGGAAAATATCGTTTCTCAATTTTATAATTGCAAGTTCGCTGGGCAAATTGCCTGCATTGCTAATGGAAGGCTACGCAGTAAATGCAGTTGCAGATTTCGGCTGGCAGGGTAAAATAATTTTATTTTTAGCAGCAGCTTTGTTAATATATTGGGTTATTGCAAAAAGAAAAAAAACGGATTAATTATTCAACAAACTTTCTACTTTTTGCCAAAACCAAAAATACAATAGCAGTTATAAATCCCATAATGATAAACCCAACAATCCACAATGCTTTTTCTCCATCTTTTGCAGTTTTGTTTTTTGCAACATGTACAATGCCAAGTATGCGGTAAGTAAGGCTTGCAATACCCATAATTACTCCCGAAATAATTACAGCCGGTGTAAAAATTCTGGAAAGCAACTCAAATGGATTTGGCTGATACCTGTCCATATTATTCAGGTTAAATGCAAAGCCAAAAATTGCCTGCATGTAAAAAACAACAAATACAATCATGGCAATTACTGCTACTATAAAAAAACAAAGGAAAGTATTATATTTAGTCATCTTTTTTATTTAAATCTACTATTTTGTTTTTTAAATAAAGCATATTGGTTTACAATCTTGTTTATATTTTTAAATACCACTGTATGAAATCAAATTGTCTGCTACTACTTTTTGTTGTGTTTTTTTTACATGCAGATTTAAAGGCACAGACTGCAAAAGCTGATTCGGCGCAGGTTGCCAAAACACTGCACGATTTATTATTAATTTGCCGCGCTGTTGATTTTACTGATCCACAGGTAACTAAACTAAGCACTTTTTACAAAGCTGCACCGTATATAGTTTACCGGGGCGATGATAAAAGCCGTGCATGGAAGGTAATGAGCGATTACAAAAATGAGTACGAGAAAAGAGGCGTTGATGATATTCGTGAACGCATAAACAGAACTGCAAACCAGGATAGCAGTGGGTATAAAATTATCAAATACCTAACCGAAAAATAATCGGAAGGAACCTGGCACGTGCTGATGGTTAGTTACAAAAAGAAAGGCGTTGAAAAATCAGCCGCTTTTGCATTTTTAAAAATTGGCAACCGGTTTGGATTAGGAGATATTGATTAAACAAGCCCATAAATTATTCTATACTTTCAATAAAATATGTTGTGTTATTTATTCCGGCACTTTCTCCCGGTTTTAGCCCCATTAGTTTTTGCCCTAGCGGCGATTGCGAAGAAAGTGCAATAACTGTAACATTATCTACCATCGCTTTTCCCAATGCGGTACTGATAAATAAATAACTCTTGTTGGTTTTAACCAGGCTGCCATTCACAATGATTGCGGCAGTAATATTGGGATCTATTTTTTCCAAGGCGTTTTTTTGGGCTACAACTTCCTGCAGTTGTGCCCTTTTGTTGGCCTGTTCTATCTGTAACATAGCCAAGGCTGTTTCATGCTTATCGCCGGCAGTGCTTTTGGTTTCGTTGGCGCCGCTTTCTTTCAAATCTGCCAGCACCTGTTGCAGGATATTTATCTTTTCCTCAACCAACTGCAGGTAATGATCGTAAATTTTTTGCTTTAGTTTCATGCCAATTATCAGTAAAAATAATCAATCGGCTTTACAAATAATTTTTTATGCACTCAGTATTTCAGTTTACATTTATCCATAAAAAAATAACCATGTCCTGTCGCATAACAGTAATTATTTTAACCTGCACTGTATTGCTGAGCTGCAATCAAACAGGTAAATATTATGGCCCAAACAAAAAAAACAGCGCTGAAAGCGTTTTTACCAAAGCAGATACAACAGCCATCCGGGCAGAACCTGCAGAAATAAATTTAGATATAAATGATCTGCAACTGTTTTGCAATAATGAAATTGCACCCTATTGCGTGCTGCTGCCACTGCATGAGTTTAAAGAAAATTATGCCGATGAATCTGTAGTAAAGGCGCAACATAAATTTGTGCCTATGCAGGATAGTACAGCCTTTACCAGTATAGAGGTGCAGGCTTTCAGCATTGATAAAAAAAACAATTACAACACCGCAGTTTTTTACAACCGCGATAAAATAAATGTAGCAGAAGGAGGCCTTGGCATTGATACCGCTTATATTGACGAAGTAAAACACCTGTACCTGATAAAAGGTTACCTGCCCAATTATAAGCATATGAAGTATGCTCAGCTAAACTGGATTTTAGAAGACAGGATCGCTATCTATTTTAATTATGATGAAAAAGACGAAGCATTGTGGGATAATAGGATTGCAGCAATTATTAACAGAGGCGTTACATTCAGCAATCAGTAACAAATACCAGATTTTGTTTGCTATCATTCAGTTTTGCACAAAATAAAATAAAATGAAAGTAGAGGAACAACTGGCCATAAGAAGCGAAAATAAATGTGAACTATGTAAAGCTGATGATGGATTAAAGTTGTATGAAGTACCACCGCAGAATGGTTTATCGGCCGATGCCAGTATTTTTGTTTGTGCAAAATGCCTGGCACAAATTGAAAAGAAAGAAGAGCTGGATAGCAACCACTGGAAATGTTTAACCGAAAGTATGTGGAGCGAATTTGCGGCTGTGCAGGTTACTGCATGGCGCATGTTAAACCGCCTGCGTAACGAAAGCTGGGCCAGCGAAAGCCTGGATATGATTTATCTTACCGATGAAAATCTTAACTGGGCCAAAGCAACCGGCGATCATGAAAGCGACGGCAGCGTTGCTTTACATAAGGACAGCAATGGCCATTTTTTGCAAAACGGCGATTCGGTTGTGCTGATAAAATCATTGGATGTTAAAGGCTCTACCCTCACCGCAAAATTGGGAACCGTTGTAAAAAATATAAGAATTGTTGAAGACAATACTGAGCAGATTGAAGGAAAGGTTGAAGGCCAGCAGATTGTTATTCTTACTAAATATGTAAGAAAGCAGCAGGCCTGATAATAAAAAGACTGTTGGCAATTTAAAGAACTACATTACATGGCTTAACCAATGCCATGAATGAACAGTTTGATCTTTTAATTGACAGTTACCTCGCAGATAATGTTGGAATAGCCCCCACTTTTCTTACTCAAAAATTATCAACTGGTTTGCAGCAAAATATTTTACAGTTGCAAAAAGATGAACTGATGACTGCTGCCGGCATTGGCAATAAAGAAATTAAAGATACCAATCAGCAAATGCGCAGTGATAAAATTTACTGGATGGATAAAAAACACGGCAATGCTTTTGAAAACGAATTTCTGCAGCATGCTGAAGATTTTATTGAGCGGTTGAACTGCACCTGCTATGCCGGCATTAATGCATACGAATTTCATTATGCGGTTTATGAAGAAGGTAGTTTTTACAAACGCCACAAAGACCAGTTTAAAAATAACGACAACCGTAAATTTTCGCTCATCACTTATTTAAATGAAGACTGGGTTGATTCAGATGGAGGCCAGTTACAGGTTTACAAAGACGATGCCATGCAAAAAATACAACCCAATGCACAAACCGCAGTGCTTTTTAAAAGCGATGAAACTGAGCATGAAGTAATAAAAGCCAACCGCAGCAGGATGAGTATTACCGGTTGGTTGAAGGTTGTGTAGCTTTAATAATTCTGCCCTAAAAACGTCTTCAACAAGCTCAGACTGACAGCTTTTATTATATTTAGAGTAGATATTTTATTCTTCATTTGGCAATTGCTGATTCAATTTCAATTCATCAATATCTATTTCTCTTTCAATCTGCCTTATTACCGCATCACTAAAGTCACCATCTTTATGCAATCGGATCAACAACTCCCGTTGAAATTTATTGATCTCAACTTTTGCAATAAGCAAATTATCAGGCTCCGGCAGTTTTACTTCGTAATTAAAATATTTTGCCCTTTTATGCAATTGTATTTCTTTATTAAGTTTGCGTATTTGTTGTCCGTATTTATTTACAAGCTGTTCTTTTAATTTACTGTCGCCCTGTATGGGAAATTCATTTTCTATATAATGCAATGTGCTGTTTGCCAGATATAGCTGCAGTTCTCGTTGTTCTTCATCGGTATTATCCTCAGGCTTAATTTTTAACCATCTTACCAAAAAAGGCAGCGTAAGGCCCTGCACAACCAGTGTTATAAAAATTACCACAAAGGCTAAAAATATAATAGACGATCTTTTAGGAAAAGCTGTTCCATCATCCAAAACCAATGGCAATGCCAGTGCAGCAGCCAGGGATATAACTCCACGGGTTCCCGTCCAGGCAACTACCATTACATTTTTCCAGGTGTTATTTGTGTCCATGTCTATATCATCCGGAACTTGACTCTTTTTATTTTTTTGAAAAAACCTGAGCCAGTAAGCACCACCAAACACCCAAATGATGCGTACAAGAATTGTAACCAGACTGATGATTAAACCATAGCCCAATATTATTGAAAATGGATAACGCCCCAGATCTTTTATGATGGATGGCAATTGCAAACCGATAAGAATAAATATAAAACCATTCAATAAAAATATGATGGTATCCCAAACAACCCTGGTTCTCATCCTTGCCTGCGATGCAAATATTTCGGGCGACTTACGGGATATTACAAGCCCTGCAGTTACCACTGCCAATACACCCGACATGTGAAAATTTTCTGCAGCCAGGTAAGCAACAAAAGGTGCCAGCAAGGTCAGGCTTGTTTCAACCAGCGGATTATTATCAATTTTTTTGTGGGCCAGCACAAATAAAAACCCAATTACAAAACCAATTAAAATGCCTACAACAGACACCAGCAAAAATTGTAAACCAGCTTCCCAAAAAACAAAGCTGCCTGTTGTAACAGCCAGCACAGCATAGCGATAGGCAATAAGCGCCGAGGCATCGTTAACCAGGCTCTCTCCTTCTAAAATAGTAACTGTTTTTTTATTAAGCCCAAGCCCTTTTATAATACCCGAAGCTGCAACCGCATCAGGCGGAGAAATTACAGCGCCCAGCACAAATGCCAGCGGCCAGGTAAAACCCGGTATCAGGTAATATGCTGTAACAGCAACAGCAACGGTGGTAAAAAAAACGAGTGTAATAGCAAGTGCAGAAATAGGCCTGATGGATGTTTTAAACTCAAGCCAGGATGTTTTAGAAGCGGCATCGTACAACAAAGGCGGCAGCATAATTACAAAAACAACTTCAGGATCCAACTGCAGGTTGGGTAGCTGTGGAATAAAGCCGATTACAAGGCCTGCAAAAACCAATATTACCGGAAACGGAAATTTTCTTTTATTTACTATCGCTGTTAAAACTATCAGGATAGCCATTATGAAAATAACTATTTTAAAATTTTCCATACAAACTCAAATTACGAATAAACAAATGGATAGACATCAATAAGAAATCCTGAATATATTTTACTCAAATTGCGAGCCTCTTTTCAATCAGGCTTAAAAATTTAAGTGAGTGTATAAAAAATAGTTTGTAGTGAAAAATGATTCAAATAAAGCCTACGATAATATTAAATTAACACAACAAACCATAAAATGAGAGTAACTTGAAACAAATAGCACAAATATGAACATCCCTTTATTAATTATTATTGGAATTGCGTTGGTTTCCTTAGTCGTTTTTCTGATTGTAAGAAATCAAAAAGATAAAGGAGAACTGGAAGAAAAACTTAATAATGATTTCCATAAATCTAAAGACGAGGAAGCTGATGCTGTAACAGAAGAACAAACGAAATAATGATAACCTGCTGATTATTTCAAATATTTTTTAAAGAAATCCATCGTTCTTTGCCAGGCAAGTTTTGCGGCGGCTTCGTTATAGCGTGTTGGTGCAGTATCATTATGAAAAGCGTGGTTGGCTCCTTCATAAATAAACAATTCGTACCGGATATTATTTTTCTTTAGAGCTTCTTCATAAGCAGGAATGCCTGCATTCACTCTTTCATCCGAAGCTCCGTAATGCAGTTGTATGGCGGCTTTAATGTTACTCACTTCTGCTGCTGCCGGTTGCCGGCCATAAAAAGCAACGGCAGCTTTTAAGTCAGCAATTTTTGTAGCAAGGTTATTGGCCATGGCACCACCCCAGCAAAATCCAACGCAGCCGGCAAGCCCATTGTAATCTTTGCGGGTAGCCAGGTAATCAAAAACATTGATAAAATTCTGCAGATTATTTTCCGCTTTTAATTCCTGAAATTTTTGCCGGGCTTCATCTTCATTACCCGGTACTGCATTAATTGCGGATAAAGCATTGGGAGCAATTGCCAAATAACCTTCTTTAGCAGCACGACGGGCTACATCTTCAATATGGGCATTCAATCCCCTGTTTTCGTGAATGATAATAATGGCAGGATACTTTTTTTCTTCTTTTGGTCGTGCAACATAAGCCTGCATGTTACCCGGCACGCCTGCATAACTGATGGTTTCTGTAAACAAATCTTCATCACTGGTAACCTTCATGTTTGCTGCATTCACTTCTATCAATGGCAGCACACTCATAGCCGCAGTAAGACTACCAGTAATTAAAACAAGCCTGCGTATAAATTCACTGCGGGTTAAAGGCGTGTGGGTATAATCATCGTAAAGATTTATAATTTCCTGATTCATTGTCTGTTTTTTTATAAATATAAATTAAAAATCTGGGTATCAATGCAGCACTTTTTCCAGTATCATAAATTCCAAAGGCTGCAGGTGTTTACCAGTAACACCATCTTCTGCAAAAGGTTTTCTTTCGCCTGTATCAATAAAGCCATGGCGTTTGTACCAATCAATTAATTCTGTACGTACCGAAATAACCGACATATAAATTGAACCGCAGTCAAAACGCTCTGCAAACTCATCTGCAGCCTGTAATAATTTTTTGCCAATACCGCAGCCTTGTAATTGCGGCATAACACTAAACATGCCCAGGTAAACTTTATTGCCATGTTGCTGCAGGTTTACGCAGCCTGCAATTACATCATCTTTTTTATAAATTAAAATTACACTGCCGGTTTGTTCTGTTGCATTTAATACCATTTCTGCATTTGCACGTGTGTCACCGCTAATAAGTGCTGCTTCTGTTGTCCAGCCTTGTTTTGAGGCTTCGCCCCGATAAGCTGCATTAACCAGATTCTTAATTGCATACACATCTGCAACATTTGCAAAACAGATATGTAGGTTGGAGAATGAAAACATCGGTAACACAAAACTAAATATTTTATTAAGATAATTATTATTTGAGTTTTGTAAAATCTGGCACTGTTTTTATTGTATTATAATTAACAGGTTATACATCCCAAACAATAAATATGAAAACAATTATTTTATTAGCCACCCTTTTTTTAGCAAGCTGTAGTGCCAGCCATATGTACGAAGGCACCTACCGTGTAGCATCAGTTAAAAAATTACCCCGTGGCCAATCGTATGTAAAGTTTGAAGGCCTTGGCAATAAAGAAATGCTTTTACCAACCGACACTTTAAAACGTGGCGACCTTGTTTATTTTGTGAAGCAAAAAAAACTTAAATAAACAGGTTATTATAAAATATGATTTTGCCCCGTCAAATTTTAATTGACGGCATCATCTTTTTTCTCTATTCTTAAATTTAGTTAATAATAAGATCTGATAATTTTTGAACTCCGCATTTCCACACTCCCCCATAACCGTCATTATTTATTATTGCAGAAAAATTATAAAGCCCAATTATACAATTACAGATAGATAATCTATAAACTCAACATTTTTATTTGATTTTAATTGCCGTACAGCTTCCTGACATATTAACCAACCGTTAAGATTAAAAAACAAACATTTTTTTATTTTTACCTTCGGCTTTTAAAAAAAATAAAAACATGTTTCAGAAATTTACTTCTTTTTTTTTCAGTTGTATCATTACTTTTTTTGCAGCAGCACAAAAAA
>JAYURR010000117.1:0-4412 GCA_043756605.1 Chitinophagaceae bacterium | reverse complement strand
GGGAGGAAATGGAGAAGATTGGTGCGGAGATCGAATTGCATATTAAACAAGACCCCATTCTGAAAAGGATGGGGTTTTTGTTTGGCATAATCTTGGCTACGAAATGATATCTTCATAAAAACGAACTCATGAAAAAACTCTTTCCGGTAATACTGCTTATTATTTCTCTGCCCGGTTTTGCCCAGCACAATGATCTTGATAAAGAGCATGAAAATTTTTTCCGTATTGGCGCCAAAGGCGGCGTTAACATCAATAAAATAACTGGTAAGTCTTACAAGGAAGGATTCAATTTTAATTTTCAGGCAGGTATATTTTTGCAATTTAATTTCAGTGATCGTTTTGGTTTACAGCCCGAGGTGAATTTTGTTCAATCTTCATCTGAGTTTAGTAACGATCCCAATGATATTTACTATGACCTTTTTTTAGGAGGAAGCCAGAAAAAATCTAAGCTGAATTTTCTGGAAGTACCCATATTGCTTAACGTAAATATTGGACAAAGTAAAAGAGTAAAGCTGCAGATTGGTCCGGCGTATGGTGGCTTGCTAAAACAAACTGTTGATAGTTTAAAGACCAATGGCAATCTTTATAAAAACGGAGAATGGGCAGCCATTGGCGGGTTGTTTATACAATTACCATTTGTAAATGTAGGTGCCAGGTATAAACTGGGATTAACAGATCTTAATGCTATTGACAACCAGCAGACGTGGAAAAGCCAGAGTATACAGGTGTTTGTTGGGGTGACGTTTTAAAAACCAATACTGGATACTTGATTCTAAATACTGGATAAGTATATCAAAATTTGAAGAGGTTTGGATATTTCCGGTGTGCTGCTCACAAAATCCAGTATCAAGAATCCAGTATCGGCCTTCGGCCCCCTTGCTTTTTTAAAAATCTCTTTGTATTTTGTTTTCATAATCATAAACTATGCAAAACATACGATTAGAAAACATGCTCTTGATTGATATTGAAACAGTATCAGCGCATCCAACCTTTAATGAACTGAATGAAGATTGGAAAAACCTGTGGCAGGAAAAAGTACAAAGGCAATTACCGGAAAATGTTACGGCAGAAGAATTTTATCCGCAGCGGGCCGGTGTAATGGCCGAGTTTTCGAAAGTGGTTTGTATAAGTGTTGGATATTTTAAAAAGGATGGGAAAGACATTCACCTGCGGGTAAAATCCTTTTATGGCGATGATGAAAAAATATTGCTGCAGGAATTTATTGCAGCGTTGCAAAAGATGGAAGCTAATAATAACAAGTGGAGTTTTACCGGCCACAACATTAAAGAGTTTGATATTCCTTTTATCTGCCGCCGGTTATTAATTAACGGATTAAGCATTCCGCCCTTTCTTGATTTTCAGAATATGAAACCCTGGGAAACCAATATGATTGATACGTTTCAATATTGGCGCTTTGGCGATTACAAACATTACACTTCTTTAAAGTTACTGGCAGCTGCATTAAACGTACCATCTCCCAAAGATGATATTGATGGCAGTATGGTTGGTGATGTGTATTGGATTGAAAAAAATCTTGAGCGCATTGTTACCTATTGTCAGAAAGATGTGGTAACAACTGCTAATATTGTTTTGCGGTTTAAGAATTTGCCGCTGCTTTTGGAAGCTGATGTTGAGATAGTGAAGTAAACTAATCACACCAATTATTTTCTAAAACTCTTTGTGAAACTTTGTGTTTTTCTTATTGTTCTTTGTGGTAGAAATTTTTACCACAAAGAACACAAGGGTTATCACGAAGGAACACAAAGAAATCTTATTATCAAATAATTACTTACTGTAGCAAAACTTTTTGTGTAGCAACTTCATTAGCATTGCTTATCTTAATAAAATACAATCCTCTTGCAAATGCAGCTGTATTAATATTGAGTTTAGAAAGATTTGTTTTCTCTGTAAAAACTAAATTGCCTGAAGCATTAAATAACTGGATGGTTGAGCCGGGGTTATTTATTTTATTTATTGTGATAACCATAAAATCTTTTGCAGGATTTGGTGCAACAGTTATTGAATATCCCTTATCAAAATTAACAGGCCTTACAACCGATACCTGTAATCTTCCATCCTTATCAACCTGTTTAATGCGGTAGTAACTGCTGCCATTCAATGGTAAATTATCATAAGCAGTATATTCCAAATGATTACTGCTGTTTCCCGCTGCTGCAATGCTGGCAATGCTTTGCCAGTTTCTTCCATCGGCCGATCTTTCTATAATAAAATGACTGCTGTTTATTTCCTGTTCGGTGGTCCAGTTAAGCTTTACAACTTTATCTTGTTTTTTTGCCGTGAATGAGCTGAACGTAACCGGCAATGCCCCAAGATCGGCACGAGTGTACCAAACCGGCGCAGTAACCATTCTGCGGCTGCCATTGGTAACATCAATATAATAATAACCGGTGGCCAGGTTTGCTAAATTATCATCAACATACAATAAACTGCTACCGGTAGCCGAATAAATTTCTGTTGCATTTACATTACTGCCCGGTAAACCAAACATTATTTTTATTACAGCACCTGCGGTGGAAGTGGAAGCATCTGTGAGATTAACAGCAATAACCGGAGCGCCGGCAGCAACCAGGCTGCTGCCCATAATTTTTGTGTTCAATGTAAAATCAACTTTAGTATCGCAATCCTGCGTAGCATATACATGCATATTGCGAAAGCCGTTAATGATATTTGTTTTTGATAACGTGGGAGCAACAACTGCCGACCTGGAGTATGTTGTTCTTCCAAATGTGGTGTTGTGATTATCGTGATCAATTGATGGTGCAATATGATATCCTTTTGACAAGAGCTTTTGATAGTACGATAAATAACCCATGGATGAACCAGGGTTACTGTAAGTAGTATTAGTAGAAGTTGATGGTCCACTTTCAACAGCTGTTAAGCTGATGGCTGCATCAAAACTGCTGTTATAAGCAATGTTTGAAAGGTTACCGTAATCATTATCGTTTGGATGTGCAAGTGAAGCAAATGTATTGGTAGCGCTATTATTATTAACCATTTGAAATAACCCGGCACCACTTGTGTAATCAGATTTTAAAACCAAATCATTGTAGTTATTAGTAGCACCCCAGCCACCGCTGCCGCTTTCCCAACCCCACAAATTGTTCATGCCATCGCCATAAACCAACACATGACCACCATTACTGATAACGCCCCACTCCATACCATACAAAGCAATAAAACCAGGATTTGCAGTTGTGAAATTTACAGCTTGTGTTATTCCTAAACCATAAGTACTAAGTTTATTACCGGGATTATTGTTTGATGTGTAATGATTGTGCTCAGATATACCCAAATAATCCATGCATTGCGATGCCATGGCATAATTATAATCGTCGGCTGGTGTAAAGCCGGGGTTATCCTGGTTGCCATCCGAATAATCGGAGTGGGCATGCAGGTTGCCAAAGTAAAAATTGTTTGCCGGGTCGTTGGTAGTGGCTGTATTTCCTTCCAGCGGATTTACAGTTAAGTATTTTGTACCGCCACTGCATAATTTATTAAATGCAAAAACATAAAAATAATAAGTTGTGCTGGCAGCAAGGCCTGTTGTTAAAAAACTTTTTTTACTGTTGTTCGATATCACAATACCTCCCCCAACTGCATCACCTAAATTATAATCTATATTATTTACCGGTGTTGCAGATAGAGTTGGACTAATGCTTCTAATCACCAGATATGCATCGCATCCGCCACCAGTATTAAACGATCCTGCAATGGCATTGCCAGAAGCGGTAAATGAAATGTTTGTTGGTTGTGCTGTTGGTATAGTACAAGGTGCTAAATTAGTTGTTGACATGGAGCCACTTAACGGCCCGGTTACATTATAAGCAGGCCCGTTACTGCAACCAATATTGTTGTAACTGAAAATATAAAAATAATAAAGTGTAACCGGTGCTAAACCTGTTGCTGTAAAAGTAGTAATACTATTTTGCTGAACAACGATTGCATTGCCGATGATGTTACCTGATGCATAGCTGAAACCGTTAACCGGGTTGTTGGTTAATGAAGCTGCGGTACTTCTTAAAACCAAATAACCATCTGTTGCGGCCGCTGCCGTAAATGAACCGGGTATGGTATTTACTGTAGCTGTTCCAAAATTTAAAAGGGTTGGTTGTGTTGCTGGTGTAATACATGCCGGAAGCCCGGCTATAGTTGTGGCATTGCCTGTTAATGCATTTACGGTTAAATATTTTATTGAGCCAGTGCAAACATTGTTTAAAGAAAAAATATAAAAATAATAAGTGGTAGATGCTGATAAACCTGTTGCAGAAAAACTAAGTGCATTGTTGTTGGATATAACAAAACCATCACCCACATTATCGCCCAGGTTATATGTAGTGCCATCAAGTGGTAAGGAAGTAAGGCTGTTGTTATTGCTTACAATAACCAGGTAG
>JAYURR010000116.1:0-13054 GCA_043756605.1 Chitinophagaceae bacterium | reverse complement strand
TTTTACATTGCCACATTTGTTACAGTAGCGGTTTTACATATTGTTCGCTCTGGTCAGTTGCCTTATTCTTTTCTTCATAGTTACAGTTGGTACTCAGGTGTACAGGATGCATTGGTGCAGTGGTGGTATGGCCACAATGCCGTTGCCTTCTTTTTAACAACGCCTTACCTGGGCCTTATGTATTACTTTTTACCAAAAGCGGCCAACCGTCCTGTTTATTCGTACCGGTTATCTATCATTCACTTTTGGTCGTTGATATTTTTATACATCTGGGCTGGCCCACATCATTTGTTATACACGGCGCTGCCAAACTGGGCACAATCGCTGGGTATTGTTTTTTCGGTGATGCTGATTTTTCCAAGCTGGGGCGGTATGATAAATGGTTTGCTCACTTTGCGTGGTGCCTGGGACAGGGTGAGGGATGATGTAATTCTAAAATTTATGGTAGTGGCTGTTACCGCTTATGGTATGGCAACTTTTGAAGGGCCCATGCTTTCTCTAAAAAGTGTAAGTGCGGTTGCACATTACACCGATTGGATTGTGGCTCACGTACACGTTGGCGCATTGGGCTGGAACGGTATGTTAACCTTTGGTGTATTGTACTGGCTTATACCACGTATTTTTAAAACCAACCTCTATTCAAAAAAATTAGCCAGCAACCATTTTTGGCTGGCAACACTGGGTATTTTATTTTATGCCATACCCATGTATTGGGCCGGCATACAGCAAAGCCTGATGTGGAAACAGTTTACCGATGCTGGCCAGTTAAAATACACTTTTTTAGAAACAGTAACCTACATGAAACCCTTTTACGCCATGCGTTCATTGGGCGGCACTTTGTATCTGATAGGTGTATTCATCATGTTTTACAATATTTATAAAACTGTTAAGCAGGGCAAACTGGTTGCCAATGAAGAGGCCGAAGCGGCACCGTTAGCTAAGGAATATGTGAAGCACACAGGCGAGCATTGGCATCGTGCCATTGAAAGAAAACCTATTCAGTTTATGATACTGAGTTTAGTGGTGATATTAATTGGTGGTGCCATTGAGCTGGTGCCAACCTTTATGATAAAATCAAACGTGCCAACCATTAGCAGTGTTAAACCCTATACCCCGCTTGAGTTACAGGGCAGGGATATTTATGTACGGGAAGGCTGCTATACCTGCCACTCACAAATGATACGCCCTTTCCGGAGTGAAACGGAACGCTACGGAGAGTATTCCAAAGCAGGAGAGTTTGTTTACGATAAACCATTTCAATGGGGCAGTAAACGTACCGGGCCCGATCTGGCACGTGAAGGAACGGGTATTTTAAAAAAATCTGATGGCTGGCATTTTCGCCACTTCAGAGAGCCATCTTCCATGAGCGAAGGTTCTATTATGCCTGCTTATCCTTTTATGATTTCTCAAACTATTGATACATCATCAACCGTGGCAAAAATTAATGCCATGCGCTCTTTAGGAGTTCCTTATGAAAAGGGATATGAAAAATTTGCGAATCAGGAATTGATGACACAGGCAAACGGTATCCGCATCAATTTAAAAATGGAAGGTATTGAAGTGCCTGCAAACCGGGAAGTGATTGCTTTAATTGCTTACATGCAGCGCCTCGGAAAAGATATCAGTAACAACCCAACAGCAACTTTTAATAAATAAGCTATGTTCAAATTCATAAAACAATACGCAGAAAACATAAGCCATGTCAACATCTATCCTATGATTTCGCTGGGCATCTTCTTTCTTTTTTTTGTTGTGCTGCTGGTACTTGTAAAAAAAATGAAGAAGGAACGGGTGGAAGAATTATCTAACCTCCCTTTTGAAAATGAAGAATTAACTAACTCAACCTTATAAATATTTATAGTATGTCATTCTTTAAATCTATAAAAAATAAAACGGTATTAATGCTGTTGTTTACAATGGCAACATCAATGGTTATTGCTCAAACCAAGGGTCCGGCTGCAGCGCCTGCTGCCACTCAGGGCTATAACCAATTGGCAGTACTTTTAATCGTATTAATTATTGTACTGGCTTTTGTTATCTGGGGAATGGGGCATGTGTTAACGGCATTAGGCAGGCAACTGGTAGAAAAAAATAAGACTCAGTCTTCAAAAATTATGAGTGTTGTTTTGATTGCAGGGTTTTCGCTGCTTTCGCAAATTAGTTTTGCACAGGATGCAACTGTAACCAATGCTGTGCAGCAGGTTCCAAATTATGGCGGGCTTACTGCAACAGCATACTACTTGTTTATCACAGTTTTTGTTATGGAGCTGATTGTTATTTTGTTCCTGGCATTTTCTATCCGCAGAATGTACACCGAGCTGATACCTCAAAAAATAAAATCAGCATCCGAAGGATCAAAACTTACAGCCTGGTGGACAAAAATGGATTCGAAATTATTTACTAAAGCAGTGTCGGTAGAAAAGGAAGCAGATATTTTACTCGATCATGATTATGATGGCATTAAGGAACTGGATAACTCATTGCCGCCCTGGTGGAAGTATGGTTTTTACATAACCATTGGTGTGGCTTTTGTTTACCTGCTTAATTTTCATGTATTTGGTATTGGTTTAAACCCAACACAGGAGTACAATACCGAGATGGAGAGTGCCAGAATTAATAAAGAAATTTATGAGGCCAATAATAAAGACAGGATTGATGAAAAAAATGTACCCATGGCCAATGCTGATGGAATTAAAGCAGGGCAAAATTTATACGAAGCAAACTGTGTAGCCTGTCATTTAAAAGATGGTGGCGGTATTGTGGGCCCTAATCTTACAGATGATTACTGGCTGCACAAAGGCTCGTTAAATGATATTTACAATACCATTAAAGTAGGTTACCCAGATAAAGGTATGCAGCCCTGGGCTAGTTTGTTTTCGCCTAAAGAGATCAGTTTTATGTCGAGCTATATAAAATCGCTCAAGGGCACAAAACCGGCTGCATCAAAAGAAGCACAAGGCGAATTGTATGTTGATGAAATTGTGGTGAGCGATTCGGCAGCAGTTGCGAAGCCAGATTCGGCAGGGGTTAAAAATTAACAATGACAGAAACTACTATCATAAAAAACCAGGAATCTTTCCGGGATTCTGTGGCTACCATCAGCAATGAAGGTACCCGCAATTTTATAAATCCTAAAAAACCAAAGGGTAGATTATTTAATTTGCGTACCTGGTTTAGTATTGTATATCTGGTTATTTTTTTTACGCTTCCTTTTATTAAAATTAATGGCGGGCCGCTGTTTATGTTTAATGTGCTGGAGCGTAAGTTTATATTTTTTGGAATGATCTTCTGGCCGCAGGATTTTTTCATTTTCGCAATTGGCTTTCTTACGTTTGTTGTTTTTGTTATTCTTTTCACGGTTGTGTTTGGCCGCATTTTTTGTGGGTGGGCCTGTCCCCAAACCATTTTTATGGAAATGGTTTTTCGTAAAATAGAATATTGGATTGATGGAGACTCAACCAAACAGAAACAGTTACGAGCCATGCTTTGGAATGGAGAGAAGATAAGAAAGCGCACTCTAAAATTCATCGCTTTTTTCGGCTTATCATTTTTGATTGCCAATTTTTTTCTGGCTTACCTGATTGGTATGGATGAATTGATTGGTTATATCGAAAATCCATCGGTACATATTGGAACTTTAATTTCCTTAATGATATTTACCACCGTTTTCTTTTTTGTGTACTGGTGGTTTAGAGAGCAGGTTTGTATTGTGGTTTGCCCTTACGGCAGATTACAGGGCGTTTTGCTGGATAAAAATTCCATCGTTGTTGCTTATGATCATAAACGTGGCGAACCAAGAGGTAAGCTTAAAAAACCAGATGATCACGATTGTAAATGTACCGACTGCAAGGAAGATGGTGCCTGTAAAAGTATTGCTGCAAAATTTGAGGAATATACCCGGCAGGGCGATTGTATAGATTGCTATGCCTGTGTAAGGGTTTGTCCTACAGGCATTGATATCCGCAATGGTACACAACTGGAGTGTATTAACTGCACCGCCTGCATTGATGCCTGCGATGATATCATGATAAAGATTGATAAACCTCTAGGGCTTATCAGGTATGCATCTGAAAACAGCATTACCAATGGCATAAAATTAAAATTGAACAGAAGGATAAAAGCTTACTCAACAGTATTGGTACTGTTACTTTCGCTGCTGGCATTTTTATTAGTTAGCCGAACCGACCTGGATGTTACTTTGATGCGTACCTCGGGCATGACCTATACAAAACTGCCCGATGGCCGCTTAAGTAATCTGTACAATTTAAAACTGGCCAATAAAACGCACAAGGATATTGATTTTAGTTTAAAGCTTGAAAACCTGCCCGGAGAAATTACATTGGTGGGCAGTGGCGACCTGAAAGTAAAAAAAGAAGATTATGCTCACCTGCAGTTTTTTGTAAAACTTAAAAAAGAAAGTGTAACCAACTGGAAAACTGAAGTGAAGATTGGCATGTATGAGGGAGAAAAAAAAATTAAAACAATCACGGCCAAATTTATAGGGCCTGAAGTGTATAAGTAAAATACTGTCAGGCTTGAACTTGTGTAAGCCGGGTTATAAAAACATAATTTATGAACTGGGGAATTAAAATACTTATCGTGTATGTGGCTTTTATAGCCGGTATATTGGGGATGGTTTTTAAATCATCAAGCCAGAAAACAGACCTGGTTACAACAGATTATTATGCCAAAGAGTTAAAATACCAGGATAAAATTGATGAGATGAAAAGGGTATCGGCACTTACAGCCCCGGTTGAACACAAAATTATAAACGATTCGCTTATCATTCAGTTTCCAAAAGATTTTGCAGGAAAAAAACTAGTTGGAGAAGCCGTCTTATATTGCCCTGCTGATGAAAATAAAGATATTAAGAAACAGTTTTTTATACAAGATGAATTGTTGCAGATATTTATTCCGCCTGCATCAAAGGGTTTGTATGAACTGCATCTGAGTTGGCAGGATGGGGGTGTAGCTTATTATTTTGAGAAGAAAATTTATCTGTAAATGGTACAGTTATTTGTAGTGGCTTTTATGATCGGTATTGTGGGTAGCTTTCACTGTGTAGGCATGTGTGGCCCGCTGGCATTGGCATTGCCGCTTAGCAACAATAGTTTTTTTGCAAAATTTTCCGGCGCATTTATTTACAATGCCGGCCGCATTGTTACCTACTCGGTATTTGGATTAGTGTTTGGCTTAATTGGCCAAACGGCAGCCGTGTTTGGTTTTCAGCAATGGCTATCTATTGGCACCGGTGCTTTAATACTATTGTTTATCATCATCCCCAAAAAATATAAAATACAACACAGTACATCTAAATTTTCAAACAGTTTTTTTGCTAAGTTAAGATTAGAGTTGGGCAGGCTCTTTACACAAAAAAATCATTCCTCACTTTTTGTAATTGGGTTATTAAATGGTTTATTACCCTGTGGTTTGGTGTACATGGCAGTTGCCGGGGCGATAGCGGCAGGTGATATTGGCAGCAGTGTTTTATTTATGGCAGCATTTGGGCTGGGTACATTGCCCATTATGTGGAGCGTTGCTTTTTTTGGAAATTATGCAGGTGTATCCCTGCGGCAAAAAATTCGCAAAGTGTTTCCTTACCTGATGGCGTTTATGGCATGCCTGCTTATTTTAAGAGGAATGGGGCTGGGTATTCCGTATGTTAGTCCGAAGATGAATACTGAACAAAAAAGGGTACAAAGCTGTTATCCCAAATACTGACGAATCTCAGTATTTGGTATGATTACGGTAATTACCACTGATTACAAATAAAGGTAGGTTTGTAATAAATAAAGCTTAGCAATCGTGTATTATATGGCTCCTGTAAAAATATCAAAACCCGATCAGTTTCACCACGAAAATAAAACATGGGGGCGTTTGCTTGATTTTTTTAAACAGGAAAACAGTATTTTAAAAAACAGGCTTTCAGAAGTCGTTGATCAGACAGCCGGCAAAACATTTTTGGCACTGGCAGAACAGTTTCAAAATAAATTTATAATAAAAGACGAGTATATTGATGAATTGCGCCACGATATTAATGCGCTGGATTTTGATTTGGTTAACCGCAAAGACAATGTGGTTGATAATAAATTGCTGAAACGCCAGGAAAAAATGCGTAACGAAATGGAATATTTTGAAAATGATTTCAGCAAGTTAAAAAACGAATTCAATAAATATCTTTCGGCTTTACTGTAAATGCTAATTAAGCATATCTTCCAGTTTTTTCTGATTAGTGATGATGATGTTACCATCTTTAATCTCAATTAAATTTTCACTCTTAAAATCGCTGAGTGTGCGGATGAGCGATTCGGTAGCCGTGCCGGCAATATTGGCCAGGTCTTCACGTGAAATATGAATGGAGAATTTATCCTGCGATTCTTTTTGATATTTGTGTTGCAGGGTAAGCAATGCATCTGCCACCCGTTTACGTAGCGAATTGTAAGCAAGGCCCAGGAGCTGGTTTTCTTTCTCCGTAACATTCTTAGCCAATAGTTTTATAAATTTATGAATCACTTCTTTATTGCTGTGCAGCAAATGCTCAAAATCTTCTTTAGGTATAATGGCAATGTCGCTGTCTTCAATAGCTTCGGCGGTTTCTTTGTAAACAGTTTCTTCCAGTAAAGCGTTGTAGCCAAAAAAATCTCCTTCATTAAAAAGTCCAACTGTTAACTCTTTTCCGGCATCATTGGTTTTACAGGTTTTTACTTTTCCTTTTTGTATATAATACAACCTGTTGGGATGGTTGCCTTCTGTATAAATGGATTGTTTCTTTTTGTAATGGTTTATATTTCTGTCGGCAGCCAATTCCTTCAGCGCATCTTTACCTTTAAATTCATGCAGCATCTGGTACATGCCATCGGCATCTGCATTATAATTTTTAGCAAGCAGTTCTGTTTTTTTTATGCGGCTCTCAACGGCATTCAGTAATTCTATATCGCTAAAGGGTTTGGTAATATAATCATCGGCACCCATTTCCATACCCTTTCTAAAATCATTGCGTTCTGCTTTTGCTGTTAAAAAAATAAAAGGTATGCCTGTAAGTTCGGAGTTCTTATTCAGCAGGTGTAATACGCCATACCCATCCAGTACGGGCATCATAATATCGCAGATAATAAGATCAGGCCTTTGCTTCAAAGCCATTTCCACACCAAGTTTGCCGTTCTCGGCAGTACTTACTTTGTATCCTGCCAGTTCAAGAATCTCGGCAGTATTCTCTCTTATTTCATTATTATCTTCAATAAGTAATAGCTGTTTCATAATGGCAGTTGTAAAAAGTATTTAATTAATTTCTCCGCTTTTTAAAGTAATTATAAAAGTAGTTCCTTTTTCCAATTCACTAACAAAGGTAATTTCTCCGTCCAGTATCTCTATATATTTGCCAACAATGTGCAAACCCAAACCGGTTCCCTGTATATTGGTAACATTGGTGCCACGGAAAAAACGTTCAAACAAATGCCCCTGATCTTCACGGGAAATGCCCATGCCATTATCTTTTACACTCAAAACAATGCTTTCATTGGTTACCGAACTCGTTACGGTAATTACACTTCCTTCTGCCGAAAATTTTATAGCGTTACTCAGCAGGTTGGTCATTATATTACGCAACAGTACAGGGTCTGAGCTGATTGTTTTTTCGCCGCTGTGGCTGTAATTAAATTGCTGCGCAGGTTTGGCAATGCCTTCCATTTCGCTGCAAAGTGCAGTAATCATTTCATTAATGCTGAATGAACTGTTATGAGCAATAATTTTGCCGTCTTCAATTTTGCCTATTGATAAAAATTCGTTCAGTAAACTAGTAAGATTTGTTACAGAAGATTTAATGCGGAGTATATGTTTGTTACGTTTTTCCTGCTCTTCAGCCTCGGTATATTTTGCTACCAGCGATGCTGAAGAAAGTATGGTGCTTAGCGGTGTTCTAAATTCGTGTGATGCCATGGATACAAAACGGCTTTTTAAATCACTGAGTTCTTTTTCTTTACTCAAAGCCTTTGTCAGCTCATCTTTCGATACTTCCAGTTCCTCCATGGTGTCCTGCAATTGTTTGGTTCTTAATTCTACTTTTCCTTCCAACTCATCATTTAATTCCTCAATTTTAGCATTGATTACCGTCAGCTCTTCCCGTTGCTGATGAATGGCATTTTCAAATTCTTTTCTTTTGGTTATATCACTCACAAAGGCAATGGTAAAACTTCCTTCGGCGGTGGTGTAATTGCTCAGGCTTATCTCCACCGGAAATTCGGAGCCATCTTTTCTCACTGCAAAAAGATCTTTGCCCAAACCCATTGGCCTGGGTTTTGGATTTTCAATATAATAATCCCGATGATGAACATGCTTAGGATGATAGCGTGCCGGGATAAGCGTTTCAATTTTTTCACCTATTAATTCACTTTGATGTGGATAGCCAAACAAGTCAAGCAAAAAATTATTCATTAAAATGATTTCGGCCTGTGCATTGGCCACCAATATGCCCATAGAAGCAAATTGAAATAATGCTTCAAATTTTTCCTTTTCCTGTTTCAGATTTTCTGTATCCATACTAATAATTAAAAAGTATTTTTAATTAGTTCTAAAATTAGAGTAAAGAAGATAGATGAGAATATAAATTAAAACGGCTGCCTTAATCTGTATGCATACAATATTTGATGGAGTTAATCAATATTCAATATTACCCTGCTATTTATTTGATGAAGTTTGATGATTGGAGAAATTAATTGACAGCCGCTATCTGTTCTGCAATGTCATCCATCTGAATACCACTATGGCTTTCATCGTAAACACATTCGGTGTTTTTAATTAAAAGTATTTGCGGCGACTCGTGGGTTACAGCAAATTCTTCGGCAATTTGATTGGAGATTAATCTGTATTTAATCAGGTCAAGAAAATAAAAATCACCATTTTCCGGTTGTTCATTTCTTTCCAAGCGGCTTTTGGCCATGGTACTTATAGAGCAGCGGGTGCTGTGTTTAAAAATTACCTGCGGCCGCGTTTTTGATAGCTCCTTAATATCAGCAAGCTGCTGAATATTGTTTATATCAATCCAGTTCATCAATTAAAAAGAGTATTTATTAATGAATGATACCTTCAGACATTGGGCAGGTTCCTTTACGGCTTGATGTACAACTGCTTACAAGTGCAGTAACAGCAAAAATTACGATGGCTACTAATAATAATTTTCTCATTGTGTTCATTTGGGTTAAAACTTATGTTTTAAAATATCTTTGCAAAGATAATTTACCAAAGTTAAACGGAGAAATACTATTTATATTACATTGCAGCGCCAATTAAAACAAAAAAAGACAAAATTCAGCTTAAAACTAATCTTTTAAACACATAATCAACAAAACTGAAATGTTAAATTTAACCCGTCCCATTGCATTTATTGATCTTGAAACCACCGGTGTAAGTCTATCAACCGACCGCATTGTAGAAATAGCTATTATTAAAATTTTGCCAGATGGTAGCCGCCAGGTAAAACGAAAGCTGATAAATCCGGGAATGGCCATTCCTAAAGAAACAAGCGATATACATGGCATTACCGATGATATGGTGAAAGATGCACCTACATTTAAACAGGCCGGCAACGAAGTGAAAATGTTTATTGATAATTGCGATCTGGGCGGTTACAACAGCAACCGTTTTGATATTCCAATTTTGATGGAGGAGTTTTTACGTGCCGGTATGGATGTGGATTTAAGCACCCGTAAAATGGTGGATGTGCAGCATATATTTTATACCATGGAACCACGTACGTTAACAGCAGCATATAAATTCTTTTGCCAGAAAGAACTGGTAAATGCACACAGTGCCGAAGCTGATGTGGATGCAACCATTGAGGTGTTGATGGCACAATTAGACCGTTACAAAAACCTGGGCAATTCGGTAGAATCTATTTTAAATGTTATTGGCGAAGATAAAGTGGTGGACTATGCCCGTCGCTTTGGGTTTAACGATAAAGGCATTGAAATATTTAATTTTGGCAAACATAAAGGTAGGCCGGTGATGGATGTTTTAAAAGCCGAGCCGCAATATTACGATTGGATGATGAGAGGCGATTTTCCGTTGCATACCAAGCAAAAACTTACCGAAATACTTAACAGTACGCTGTTAAAAAACAAATAATTAACCACTGTACAAAGTATGTTGATAAGCCATTACCACAATTAATGTAAATTTGGCATACCCATCATTTAAGCATATTGGAAAAATTAGTCATTATACCAACCTTTAACGAAAAGGAAAACATCGAGAAAATAATCGATGCGGTAATTGATTTGCAACAAAATTATCATGTACTTATTATTGATGATAACTCGCCGGATGGTACTGCAGACATCATAAAATCTTTATTACCCAAATATGCCGGTCAGTTGTTTTTAGAACAACGCACCGGCAAATTAGGTTTGGGTACAGCTTACATTTATGGGTTTAAATGGGCCATACAAAAAGGCTATCATTTTATTTTTGAAATGGATGCCGATTTTTCGCACAACCCCAATGATCTGGAAAGATTATACACAGCCTGTAAAAATGGTGCCGGTGTAGCCGTAGGCTCACGCTATGTAAAAGGCGGTGCAGTTGCCAACTGGCCTGCAGATCGCATCATACTTTCAAAAGGAGCATCTTTTTATACACGCATGATAACCTGGATGCCGGTGAAAGACCCAACCGCCGGTTTTGTATGCTACCGCAAAGAAGTGCTGGAAGCTATAAACCTGGATGGTATTGAGTTTGTAGGTTATGCCTTTCAGATAGAGATGAAATTTGCCGCCTGGAAACTTGGTTTTAAAATTACAGAAGTGCCTATTACTTTTATTGACCGTGAGTTTGGTGCCAGCAAAATGAACAAAGGCATTATTAAAGAAGGTGTGCTGGGTGTGCTTAAATTAAGGTGGCACAGCCTTTTTAAAAACTACCGCAAACGTGTTGCCAATACAGATTTTAACAGCCCACAGGATTCTGCGAACAAAGTAAATTTTCATCAATCCGATGTATTGCTGGAACGTAAATAGTATTTCTTCAAGAGTTTTTCCATCTCTCAAAAATAATTACTGGCTGTTTATGTAATGCTTTTTAAAACTGCATCTGTATAATTAAATTACTGATTATGCAGAAACTGCAACTCTCCATTCCCGAACCATGCCACGAAAACTGGCAACATATGACACCCACCGAGCAAGGCCGCTTTTGCAATGCCTGTGCAAAAGAAGTAATTGATTTTAGTACCATGACGGATATACAGGTGCTTAACTATTTTACAAACTTAACGCATGAAAAAGTTTGTGGCCGTGCATTACCCGAACAACTGGATAAAGTTATCAGCCGCCCTTTACAACCAAAGAAAAAATTGTTTTGGTACTGGAATTATTTTGTGATGTTCTTTATGCTTTTTGGAAAAGGAAATAGTGCTAAGGCACAGGGAGAGATTAAGCCAGTTATACAAATTAATCCTTTTAAAGCAAATGATATCAGGGGAAGGACAACGGTTGTAAATGGAGTTATCATGAAAAGTAGTGGTGTAATTACGGGTAAAGTAACTGATATAAATGGTAATCCTGTTTCATTTGCATCTGTAAAAATAAAAGGAACTAATTCGGGTGTTGCTGCAGATGCAAATGGGGATTATTCAATAAAAGTAAATACAAACGCAATACTAATTATTTCAGCTGCAGGTTTTAAAGAATCAGAAGTTATAATCGGTACACAATCAGTACTTAATTCTGTTTTGGAATTTAATAAAAATATGCTTGCAGGAGAGGTTGTTATTGTTTCTGGAGATATGGGTTTTATAAAAATGGATAATTATCAAACTCCTGCAAAGACCAATTCTGTTGCTATAATAAAAGTGAAGGAAACTGAGACCAATAAATTCATCCCTAATGCTTCTGTGATCATAAACTCATTGAGATCAACTGACACAATTATTACTGATAAAAAAGGGGGACATAGAATAAAAAAGATAAAAAAGTATGACGAATATTATATAAAGGTTATAGCCGATGGATACGAACCCAACGAATTTACAATTGATGAGGCTGATTTTAAAGACAGGAAAAAAGAGTGGGAGGTTTTATTGAGAAAACAAAAAATTGAAATAACAACAGCAAGTCCCAATGTAAATACTGGCAAAGATTTCACGATAAGAATTCATTGTTATAAAGGATTGGGAGTTGGCACAGGAGCACTATATGTTGTGGATGGAACGATAAATCCAATTGGGGTTGATATTAACCCTGATGATGTGGAAGATTATTCAATTTTGCAAGGGCCAGCAGCAACTGCATTATTTGGCTCCGCTGGCTCAAATGGAGCAGTGGTAATTACAACAAAGAAACTAAAAATTAAAAATTTAGATACAGTTACTGTAACATCATATCCTATCCAGGGAGCTTTGAAAAAAATTTGGACAACATCTGAAACATCTGTTATGGGTAGTATGGTTAAATGCGAAACTATTAATGTAAGAAAAACCTTTGCAGATAGCATGAAAATACTTGTAACTAAATTAACAGGTACAATTAAAATATTTCCCAATCCGGTGCAGCGTGGCCTACAGTTTAGCATTGCTTTAAAACTAAAACAGGCGGGGCTTTATCAACTGCAGATAACAGATGCTGCTGGCAAAATCGTTTTACAAAAACAGTTTAATGCAAATGCAAAAGAAGTAACAGAAAAATTATTAGCAGATAGCAGGTGGGCAAGTGGCTTGTATTACCTGAACATATTTGATAGCAAAAACCAATTAGCCGGAAAGACGAGTTTCATTTTTGAATAGTGATGGTTGTTTACTAAGCCGGTCATGTTTGCTGCCTAAAATTTTTATATAATTGAAAGGAGCAACTGGCCGGTTTTTTTTAGGTGTCTGGCCACTATGAAGACATTTTAAATTATGGGGTATTATTACTTCCAATAGATTTTAAATATTAAGAGTGTTCGTAGTGGCCTGAAACCTAAAGATGTAACTGGCCGGATTTTTTTATGGTCTGGCGACCTCGTCTGACCAATTTCATCCGGCGTTTAAAGTCTGACGAGGTCGTCAGACTTTAAACGCCGGATG
>JAYURR010000115.1:0-13065 GCA_043756605.1 Chitinophagaceae bacterium | reverse complement strand
AAATATGTACACCTGTTGCCAGCAATGCTGATGCCAGTATGGTTTGTGCAATGCAGGCAACTGATAATGGAACTATTGTAAGTTATACCATTACCAGTTTGCCTACTATTAATCAATGCAAGGTATTTGTAGAAAATATGGATGCTTTTGTGGGCCAGGTGCTTACACCAGCAGAGGCTACACAAATAACTTTTAAAGCCAATGGAAAATATGTAGGATACGCTGAAATTATGTACACCGCTACTGATAATAATGGTGCAACCGACCTTACCCCTGCAACTTTAACACTGCAGATGGTTAACCAGCCACCAACTGGTTTTGATGTAGCTGCTGCAAATATTGCAACTTCAACCGGTAGCACACAGTATGTTATGCCAGCATTATGTGCAACTGATAATGATGGTTCAGTAGCATCTTATACCATTGTTGCAACTACTGAAACTTCAAAAGGAGTACTATATTATTCAAATTCGGGCAGTTATGTACCCGTTACTAATAATGTAAGTTTAACTACAGCACAGGCGGCAACACTTAAGTTTGACCCCAATGAAAATTTTACAGGAATTGCATCTGTATTATATACCGCTAAAGACAACCAGGGCTTATCAGATAATACGCCCGATACGCTAATTATACCGGTTAAATATGCGGTACCTGCTCCAAACAGCCAGGTATTAAATAATTGGTATGCAGGTGGTGGCTGGCAAACGGTGCCATCATTAACAGCAAGTGGTACTGTTACAAATTTTATTATTACCTATGTGCCACCACTTGCTGAAGGCAAGCTGGGCCCCGATTTAAATAATGATGGCAAAGGCGACTTTAAAATAGGGTATGATGCAGGAAAATTACTTCCATATACATTAACAACTGCAGAAGCAGCCAAATTAATGTTCGACCCCGAAAAAGCTTATACTGGTAATACTCATTTTACATTTTCAGCAAAAAATGCAACTGGCACCTGCCCGGCAGATGCATCAGTACAATTCATAAATATCTATAACACGCTGCCCGAATCATTTAATGTAATCAACAGTGTGGCATTACCACATACGGCTGTTGCTACTGCTATTTCAAATATAATTGGCAATGATGCAGATTGGTTCATTGTACCACAGGATAAAAACAAAGAATTTATTGTTATTACTTCATTACCAGTACCATCAACAGGAGTTTTAAAAAGTGGTACAGCCAATGTTCAGTTATGGGATGTGTTAACTGTAACACAGGCCGATGCTATTACTTTTGACCCCGCAGAAGGCAATTCAGATACTGCCGTATTTACATATGCATACATGGATAAATGCTTAGATGCCGATCCAACTCCGGCTACCTATAAAATTCCAATTACTGGTCCGGCTAATATTGCTCCGGTATCTGTTGATGCTATTATGCCACCGGTTTCTGTTAAAACAGGTATAATGAATGCCATAATGCCTTTAAACGGAACTGATGTAGATGGAACAGTGGTGGGTTATAAGATTATGCAGGGTGTAAACCCTACAGAAGGTACTCTATATCTGGATGGTGTTGCAATAACAAACAACACAACAATACCAGCCGAAAAAGGCGATGATCTGTATTTTGTTCCATCTGGAATTTGGGCTGGTACTACCGATATTAAGTATAAAAGTGTAGATAATAAAGGTGAATTTTCTTCTCAAACATATGTATATATACCGGTGGTTAATACAGCACCTGCAGCCGTTAACATCAATATTACAGGCGTTAAAAAAGGTTCAACAGCTAAAATACCAACTTTTGCTGCAACAGATCAGGATGGTACTATAAGTAGTTTTAAAATACTTACATTGCCCGTATTGGCTACCCTGCAATGCGATATAACCGGAACAAACAGCTTTACAAATGTTGCCATTAACCAGGTGCTTACACCTGCACAGGCCGGGCGTTTAAGAGTTATAACCGGGGCTGTTATTGGGGATGCCATATTTACATATTTAGCAACAGATAATACCAATGCCAACAGCAATATTGCCATTTATACAATACCTGTACTAACTAATACCATTAACATGGCTCCAATTGCAAATGCAATTACCAGCACAGCAGTTAATGCCAATGCAGTACAAACCCTTATAAGCCCCATTGTAACCACCGATGTGGATGGTAGTATTGTTTCTTATACTATTGTAACCGTACCTCCAACGTATTACGGCACCTTGTTTTATAATACCACCGGATCAGTTTACGATTCACTGGTAATCGGTAACCAGGTACTTACTCCTGTTCAGGCATCTACCTTAAAATTCAGGCCTTCGGGTTTATATGCTGGCATAGTTACATTTACTTATTATGCAAAAGATAATAATGATGCTGTTAGCAATTTTGCCAGTTATTCAATTCCTGTTATCAATCAGGATCCTGTTGCTGCTGATATTGTTAACAATGCAGTTTCAAGTAGTGCCGGCCCATCAATACTTAATGCCCTATCAGCAACCGACGAATCGGGTGTACGAAATTTTATCATAAAATCATTACCGGCAACCATGCAGGGTACCCTGATAATGGATGGAACACCCGTTACAGAAAATCAGTTAATACCGGTTTTATATGCTAACCGCCTGGAGTTTGATCCCAACCCGGCCTTTAGCGGTATTGCCACTTTTACTTACACTGCACAAGATGTGTATGGTGCCATTGATAAAACTTTTGCAACCGTAACCATTCCCGTAACCAATTATTTACCCGAAGCTGTTCAGAATATCAGCCAAGTAATAACCAACACCCTGGGCACTGTGGCACAACCAATGCCGGCATTAAAAGGTACAGATGCTGATGGAACCATTGCATCATATACACTTCTTACATTACCCACAAATGGTAAGCTGTATGTAAATGGCACTGCCATTAATTCGCTGCCGGGTGCAGGTATGGTTTTAACGCCGTTGCAGGCAACACAACTATCATTTGATCCCAACGATAATTTTAACAGCAGCACTTCATTTACATTTACCGTAACCGACAACAACAATAATACAGATGCAACAGTAGCAATATTTACAATTTACAGCAATGTGCCACCGGTTACCCAGGATATAATAAATGCAGGCTTAAACATTAACCGGCCAGCCGCTTCCATTGCAGCTTTGGTAGGTAACGATGATGTATCGGTTTCGTATTATACCATTACCAGCTTGCCCGATCCGGCTGCAGGTACTTTGTATCTTAACACAACAGCCATTACAGCTTTAACGCAGGTAAGTAACCTTAGCACTGCACAGGTTTCTCAACTACGTTATGCAACAAGTGCCAGGTTTCAGGGGGCTGTATTTGCTTACACCGCAACCGATAACCTGGGTATTATTGATGTAACACCGGCTATTTATACCATTCCTTTTTCAAGCAGTGCTTTACCGGTTAAATTAGCCAGCTTTGCGGCCGTAAAATCTGGTAACGATAATGTGGTAAAATGGACAACTTCTATCGAATTAAATACCAGCCATTTTGAAGTAGAACACAGTACCGATGGGCTTAATTTTACAAAAATAGCTACTGTAAAAGCAACCGGCAACAGTAATATTAAAGTAGATTATGCTTATACCCACAGGAGTGTAACAGGCGGCAAACATTATTACCGCTTAAAAACTGTAGATATTGATAACAGCTTTGCACAGTCAATAGTAATTATGCTGAACAGAGATGCAAACAGTACTATGTTAACCAGCGTTGCACCCAATCCTTTTGCAGAAAGGCTGATGGTTAGTTACCAATCGGCAAATAACACGGTTGTAAACTTTAAATTGTACGATGCAGCAGGCAAACTTGTAAAACAGCTTGACGCAAAAGTATTGAAGGGCTCAAATATGATTCAGATAGATGGGTTGAATACTTTACAATCGGGTAGTTATATTTTAGCAGCTACCGATGCTGAAAACAGTTTCAGCTCACAATTAATTAAATTATAAAAAATGATTTCATTTATAGTTTTATAAACAGCTTTAGCAATAATAATACTTTGCTTTTACAGACTAACCCCCGACAAAGGGTTAATCGTATATTATGATTGATTTTATCTTGATATTATTCTTAATTTTTTTTAAACCTTAAACCACCCGATTATGAAAAAAAATCTGCTGCCATTTTTATTGAGTTCAATTGTTTTATTGTTTTCCTGTACAAAAGAAAAAATAAGCTCCAATGAGCTTACAGTAAATAATACTTCTAAAGATGGGGCTATTAATGGCAGAATAGATCCTGATGAACCAGGAGACTGCGCCCTTACCCCATTTGGCTTGCTGGGATTACAAAACGGTACTTTTACTATCAACAGCAGCCGTAATTTAATTGCCAATGTAGGATACAGCAAAGCTGTTACCAGTAATACAAACCAAAAAATCGACAATTTTACAGGCGGTGCCTACGTACACAGCCAGGTATCAAGCTTTGTATATACTGCAGCAACCTACCAGCCTACAGAAGGTATCTTTCGTAACAATGCTGCAACCGATGCCATATTAGACCAGGCCAATGCCAATGCAATTGCTGCTTCGGCCTTGTATGCATCGTATGCCCCGGATGTAGTGCTGGGAAATGTAACAACCAACCGTACCATCACCAGTGTAGCAATGAACACAGTAGTGCAAATGACTTCTCTGAATTATAATTCAAATATTTTGAATCTGGTTGGCACAGCAGGTGCGGACAATGGTTTT
Organism: Chitinophagaceae bacterium; assembly: GCA_043756605.1. Lineage (GTDB taxonomy): Bacteria > Bacteroidota > Bacteroidia > Chitinophagales > Chitinophagaceae > Ferruginibacter. Next base: position 8,392 of record JAYURR010000115.1, on the reverse strand, counting down.
ATTATAAACGTATCAGGAAACTTTGATTTTTCTCAAAGTGAAATAAGGCTTACCAATATAAGACCCGAAAGAGTAATTTTCAATTTTCCAAACGCTTCAGCAATAACGATCAATAAAGCGGCTAATATTTTTAATGGAACTGTTTTAGCACCTGTGGGAAGTGTAATTTACCATAACCCGGCAGTTTTTAACGGTGCCATCATTGCAAAAAATATTGCAGTACATTCTGATTTTAATCTTACGCAAAAGCCGTTTTGTATTGGTAATTGATTTTTAATTATAATAGTTTTTCCCACTACCCCCACCCATTTAGGTGGGGGTAGTTACCTTTAAGGGTTAATTACCCCACCATTTAAGGTATATTCTCCCACCTTTAACCCAAATTAACCCACCTGCCTAACTTAAATAACCCACCCAAAAGGTTAGTTAACCCACCTGTTAACCCTAATCAACCCCATCTTTTACCTTAATTAACCCACCTGCTTACCCAAATTAACCCACCTTAAAACTAAAAAACCCCACCTTGCAGATGGGGTTAACTAACCTAAAAGGTTAATGCTATTTAGGTTTGGGGTGGGGTTGTGCCTGTTGGCCCCTGGCCGGCAAAACGTTGCTTAAGTGTATCGTAAATAGCATCTGCACCGGGTATGCCTGCCATGGCCGCAGCTTCAAACAGGCGGTAAGCGGCAAGGCTGCTTACATAAGCCTCGCTGCCGCATAGCATACGGGTATCCTGTATTTTTTCTACAAGCTGCAATGCCAGCATTTCCAGTTCATCCAACTGCTCGTACAGGGTAAGGTCGCTTTTAATGTCGGCCACATTCAGGTACGATGGCAGCATGGGCGCATTGTTGGCAAGGGCATTAATGCTGTCGCCAACAAACACTTTGTTGTTTTCACTTATTTTGGGCAGTGTTACCCTTTCATCGGTAGTAAGGCCGGTTAAAAATGGCATTTTGCCATAAATGTTCTTAATAAATCCTTTTACTTCGGCAATGTCGGCATCTGGCATCACCGTGTTTAACCGGTTAATTGTGATGTTCATGTTTTTTATTTTTTTTGTTTAAATAATTGGCCCATTCCATTACCGGCAGGCCGTTAACAAAATATACAGGAACTAAAAGGGGCCTGGTTTGTTTCAAAAAAAATGTTAATGCTGCAGAAAAAATAAAGGCATTTAACAAAGTATTTTTAAGTAAGGGATTTTATTCCCTGGGGCATAAATGCACTATTGCACGGTGTAATAAAACCAGGGCTGAGGTATGTTATTAAATAATTTAAAGGTTCAAAATAAAGCGATGAATAATTGGTAAAAAGTATAGCAACAAAATTTTTTTAAAAATCTGCCGTTATTACATGGGCTTAAATAAAATAATATAATTTCACGGGTAGCCGAAATATTAATACCATTTTTTATTAAATAAATTTTAGCAAAACAATGAGAACAGCACATTTAACTTACTTCATCCTATTTGTACTGATGGTACAGCCTGTTTTAACTAATGCACAACCACTTAATGTTAAAGTTAAAAGCAACAATAAATCAGATACATCTGTTGCAAATAAAACAGCAGCCAAAGTTTTTTTTGTTACCCAAAAGACAAATGCCGGCCGGGATTCAATTGTAAACCCGCCCGAAGGCATGATAATTTATAATACAACTGCAGCAAAAATTCAACGCTTTTCATCAAAAGCATGGAAGCAACTGAATACCAATGAACATTACATTGGTGAGGAGTTTGGAGGAGGAATTGTACTTTATTTAGACAGCACCGGGGATCATGGGATAATAATGGCACCTGTTGACCAGAGCGCTTCGGCACAATGGGGATTTTTTGAAAACCAGGTAGGTGCACATGCAAAAAAAATAGGTGAAGGGAAGAATAATACAGACATTATTTCGAAAAACAGCAAGGAGAAGGGCATTGCAGCTAATATTTGTATTAATTTAGAATTGAATGGATATACCGATTGGTTTTTACCCTCAATTGAAGAACTAAAAAAGATGTATTATAATTTTAAAGCCAAAGCATTGGGTAATTTTAGCAGTACTCCTTATTGGTCATCATCAGAAACTGATTTTAACAACGCATGGATTATGGACTTTGGTTTAGGTGTTGATACCGAAAACAATGTAATAAAATACCATAGCGTAAGAGCAGTAAGGTATTTTTAATAACTATTCGGTATGTAATAATACCAATTAGACATTGAGTCTATCTTAACAAAACTGTCATTAGGAACTTGTCGAAACCGGGGCTATTTGGAAAAGAACCTCGTTTATTTGTGTATCCGCCTTCGACAAGCTTCTAATGACAAGTATTTTAAAAGGTTGATAAACAATTTTTTACAAAATTGAATTTAGCCACTAAGACTCGAAGGCACTAAGGAAAATGCGTAGCATTTTTCTACTTTGTGCCTTGGTGGCAAACCTCTTTTCGCAGCGAAGCTGAGAAAATTATTTTCTTAATTTCATTTGCAACCAGTCCCGACTTCTCGGGAAGAGCTTGATTTTTTTCTTTTATGAATGCCTCAGGCTGATAGTATTCTTTAAATGTCTAATTGGTATAAATTAAAAAATATTGTTTTTGAAAAATAAGTAAACTACCAGGCAACTCTTTGGTAGTTTTTTATTTTTATTATTGTTGAGGATTGTTGATTTTTGTACCAATGAAAAAAATAATTATCACCATTGATGGTTGGTCAAGCTGCGGAAAAAGCACGCTGGCTAAGCAGCTTGCAAAAGCACTAGGCTATGTATATATTGATAGTGGGGCCATGTACCGTTCTATTACCCTTTATTTTTTACGTAATCACATTAACTGGCTTGATGCAGGCCAGGTAAACAATGCACTGGCAGATATAACACTTAGTTTTAAATTCAATACTAAAACACAACATTCCGAAATTTACCTTAACGAAGAGAATGTTGAATATGTGATCAGAGATCTGGTAATAGCCGAAAAAGTGAGTGAGGTAGCCGCTATTAAAGAAGTAAGAACCTTTGCCGTAGCCCAGCAGCAAAAAATGGGCGAAGAAAAAGGGATTGTTATGGATGGCCGTGATATAGGCACAACAGTTTTCCCGGATGCCGAACTTAAATTTTTTATGACAGCCGACATAGCCGTTCGTGTACAAAGAAGATATATGGAAATGTTTGACAAGAACCCAAATATATCCATTGATGATGTAAAAGCAAACCTTGAAATGCGGGATTATATCGATTCTAACAGGGAGGTAAGCCCCTTACGAAAAGCAGCAGATGCCATAGAGCTGGACAATACCAATATCAGTATCGAAAGGCAATTAGAAATTGCTTTGCAACTGTCTAAAGAAAGAATCAACCGGAAACAGGATGAAACGGTTTAAAAAAAATTTAAAAAAAATTTGGTTTATTTAAAATTTGTTATACTTTTGTTTTGCTTAACCAATTTACCACATATCCCATCTATAGGATTCACATCCTATCATAAAGACCACCATAAGTTTTAATATTCCTGAATTTCCACCACACCCCCCCCCATCGGAACATGTTGTGCTTTGGCAGATACGCTATATCTGTTAATGATTTAATTTATTAAACATGTTATTGAAATTTATGAAACAAACATCTACTCAATCCTGTGGCACTTTAAATAAGTACCTGGTATCAATCCTTACAGTTTTAGGTTTTGCATTCAGCAAATTTGTATTAGTACGTATGCAAAAGAGAGCCTACTCTCCCTTACTTAGGAATGGCCTTAAATCTCTTTTAGTTTGTTTGGCTTTTTGGCTAATACCAGGCGTTGTAAAGGCTGATACACCCATACCAACTGGGATAGTTACAAACTATAATGCTGCCTTACAGAGGCTCACTATGAATGTAAATTGGTTTTGGAGTTCTCAGGCAAGTAATAAAATTATTGGTGCGGCAGTATTTGCAGACCTGAACGGGGATGGAATAATTCCCACCCTTTCTGATAATCCTGCTACTTATACCAGTGGAGGCAATCCGTTCCCTGCCGGTTTACAGGCAAGAGATGAATTTCTTGGCCAATTAGCTATTTCAAACATTGAGGGTAGTGCTACTTCATCAATGTTTCCTGGAATTATAGACAATACCGACAATGGCATCGCATCCGGTGTATCCGGAGTAACTCCAACAACTGCGAGAGTGTTGTTTCCTTATGGAGTTAATGCAATAGAAATAGTAAATGCAAGTGGCAATAATAACGGCAGTTTTACGATGACATTTGATAATCTGAATATTAGCCCTACCAAAATATGCGTAATATTATATGATGTTCATCCACCACTCACAGCCTCCGGAGGACACTCAGTGGTAAGCGCTGGGCCTGATTATAATACCGACAACTCTCTTGAAGACGGAAACACTCAAGGAACAGTTAGTTGTAACGGTTTAGTGAGTCTTAATTGTGCTATCAACAAAACTGAAGGTCCTTGCCAAACACAAGCGGCTATCAATGCATCTTATGCAGCATGGATTGCTTCTGTTACTGCCTCTGGATGTAATGGGGTTTTGACTAACAATAGTACCGGGGCACCAAGTTCAAGTGGTGGTTCAAAAACAGTAACTTTTACATACACACAAAATGCATGTAGTAACCAGGCTGCCGTAACCACATGTACTGCCACATTTACTGTAGCTCCCTGTGGTACATGCACAGGAAGGGTAACCAGCTTATATTTTAATGAATTAAATAATGGACCAGATCTACCTATCACCAATGGTGCAATATTTACAGTAGCCCAACTAGGTTCATTATATAACATGGAAGCAGGTACAAGCGGTACAATCGGAAGCGTTAGGTATACCATTACAGGCCCTACGCCAACTTCAAATATTGAAAATGCTGTTCCTTACAATAGTCCCGGAACCGGCAGCGGTGCATGGACAGGTGCTGTTGGTACTTATAACGTAAATCTAAAAACTTATACTGGTGCTGATGCAACTGGCTCGCTTTGCCACGATACTACTATAACATTTATTTTATCAAACACTAACTTTAATTGTAATTGTACTGGTACCAATCTTGTTTTAAATCCAGGTTTCGAAAGTGGTACCACTAATTGGTCATGGTCTGGAGGCACACTTTCACAAGGCACAGGTGCAGTTGCATGTGGTTCTTTTTCAGGCGATTTAAATAATACCAGCGCAAGCAGCAAAGCCTGGCAATTAATAGGTACCAATCTGGCTGCAGGCACTGTAATTAATGCCTCAGTTTATGCAGGTACACATGATAATACATTTAACAACTGGGTAGCTGTTGAATTTTTAGATGCAGCAAACGTTGTTTTAGGCACTTCAGTATATATTCAAGTTGATAAAATTCTAGCAAATTCACCAGCAGGCCCTCAATTATATACTTTTTCTGCAACGGTTCCTGTTAATGCAGTAACTACAAGGGTAGCTTTTGGAGGTACGGGTAGCTACACAAAAACCGACAGGTGGTGTGTAACTACTTCATCACCCCAACCGCCTGTAACTGGTGAAAGATGTTTTGTAAGTCCTACAATACCAGGCATAGTTTGGGCAAAAAGTACATGGACAACCAATCCGGCAAACCAAACTGTAACAATACGTACAACATTCTCTAAAACCTTTGTTGATAATACGTATGGCACCAATGCCATTGGTTGGCCTGGTGGGCATAGTTTTAGTAATTTAACCGGTTCCGATAAACTGGGCTGGTCAATAAAAGATGCCAATGGGGTTGTTAAATTGGCTTTTGAACAGGATTATATAAGTTCAAGTGCTACTTTTCCTTCAGGTTATGGCACCTTAGGTTTTGGCGGCGATGGAGGAAATCCAACAGTAGGTACTGCAACAGATGTTACTGCATTCCTTACCTCAATAGATAAAAATTTAAATCAAAACGGTGCTTCTTATTATACTGTTACTACAAACTCACCAGCAACAGATAATAATTACACGCCTAATCCTACTTATCCAAATTGGGTGTACGATGTTTGGTACGAGGTTACAGTTAAACTTTCGGTATTTGGTGCCGCAGGTTTTGGTTACCCCGATATTGCCACAGTACATGCCAGCCCCAGTAAAACAGGTAATAATACCGAAGTGGTTAACCCTGCACCATGTATTGGTACTTTAGGCGATTTTGTGTGGTCTGATAATAATGGAAACGGAATTCAGGATGCCGGCGAAAACGGCATTCAGGGTGTTACAGTTATTTTAACTAAACCAGATGCAACAACAGTTTCAACTGTTACAAATGCCAGTGGGTTTTACCAGTTTACAAATTTATCTGCCGGTACTTATACTGTAAGTTTCCCACCTACAATTGCCGGAGGGTTTGGGCTTACAACTGCAAATGTGGGAGCTGATGATTCAAAAGACAGCGACCCTGCACAGGGCACTGGTATTGCCGGTGGTATTGTTCTTTATCCCGGTCAAAATAATACAACGGTAGATGCCGGTTATGTTTTATCAAATCTTACACTGGGAAATAAAGTGTTTTTTGATTTAAACAGAAGTGGTATGTATGAAGCAACTGACAGTGTTGCTTCGGGCATTATTGTAAGGCTTTATGCTGATGCAAATAATGATAATATACCAGATGGTGCTTTAATACAGGCGATGACTACTAATGCATTAGGTGAGTATTCTTTTACCAATCTTGCACCAGGCAATTATATTGTTGGTGCCGTTATTCCTCCTGTGCATGCAATAACTGTAGTAGACGGAGGAGATCCTGATAATAATATTGACAATGATAACAATGCTGTTAATAATATTTCTGGCGAAGCAAGGGGCAACTCAATTTCATTAGCTTCCGGTACAGAACCAACAGCCGGTAATACCAATAACACATATGATATTGGTTTTTATAATCCAACTTTACCTCCAAATGGCGGGCAAAATTGCTTTGCAGGAACTAACCCGGTAGTGTTTGCAAAAAGTTTCTGGACAGTAAATGCCAATTCGCAAACAGTAACCTTGCGTGTAACTTTTTCTAAGGGATTTGTAGATAATACCTATGGTACAAATGCAATAGGATGGCCCGGAGGCCATACATTTGGCAACCTTACAGGTTCCGATCACCTTCAGTGGTCAATAAGGGATGCCAATGGTGTAGAAAAACTTGCTTTTAGGCAGGATTATATCAGTGCCAGTGCAACATTCCCTTCTGGTTATGGATGTCTTGGATTTGGTGGAGACGGTGGTACGCCTACAGCGGGTTTAGCTTCTGATGTATTAAGTTTCAGAACATCAATTGCCACCAATTTTAATGATTATGGATATGTTTTAACCACCAATTCGCCGGCAACAGATACTAACTATACAGCAAACCCAGCTCAACCTAACTGGATTTATGATGTATGGTACGAAGTGACTGTGAAGGCCTCTGTTTTTGGAGCACCAGGATTTGGTTTTGTGAATGTAGCTTCAGTTCATGCCAGTCCTAGTAAAACTGGTAATAACACTGAAATAATTACTAATACACCATGTGTAAGTTCAATCGGCGACCGCGTTTGGTACGATACAGACAGAGATGGTATTCAGGATGCAGGTGAAAACGGAATTAGAGGTGTTACTGTTAAATTAAGAAATGCTGCTAATACCGTAATCGCAACTCAGGTTACAAATTCAACAGGCAATTATTTATTTACAGGCCTTAATGCAGGAACTTATACTGTAGAATTTCCTGTTACGGTTTATGGATATATATTATCGCCTGCTTATGTAGGTGCAAACCGGCATATTGATAGTGATCCTTCCGTTTCAACAGGCATTACACCTTCAATTGTTTTAGGAACTGCAGATGATATCAGAACCATTGATGCAGGATATGCACCGGATTGTGCTTGCACAAACTCTGCAGGCAATGTATTAATAAATGGCGATTTTGAAAATGGAACTACAGGATGGAGCTGGAGTGGTGGTACCCTAACTACCGGCACCGGCTTTATTGCTTGCGGCGCAGCAAATGGCTTCAACAATTGGAGTGCAGGCACTTCAAAAGTTTGGCAGGATGTGGCAGCAACTCCAGGATCTACTGTAACTTTTAAAGGATTTGCAGGTACACATACACCAGGTATTACATGTAGCCCAACATTAAGTTTGATTTTCATGAATGCTGCCAATACAGTATTAAGTCAATCAAATGTTACAGTTACCAGGGATGTGGATATTAATAACAGCCAGCTTGAGCAGTATTCAATAACTGCAGTAGCACCAAATGGAACTACCAAAGTACGTGTGCAAAGTTCAATAAACTGCAACACCATGAAGTTGGATGCATTTTGTTTAACCGTAACTGCACTACCAGTTGGCTCCATCGGCGATCGTGTATTTAATGATTTGGATGGCGATGGTATTCAGGATGCCAATGAAGTTGGAATTGCAGGTGTAACGGTAACATTATATAAT
>JAYURR010000114.1:0-4458 GCA_043756605.1 Chitinophagaceae bacterium | reverse complement strand
CCTTAAATGAGTTATTGCAAAGCCCTGTCTATAAGAATGTCAAAGAACAAAAATGTGAACAATTAAAAATTGAACTAATTTAACGGGACACTAATGACTTCAAATAGTAAATCAAATATAGATTCGGGCATTATTGTTGACAAAGATGTTGGTTAATCAGAAATATCTTTTTATTATACGCAACCGTTGTGTACGTTGGCCCGTATCTGTATTCACAATACTTTCATTGTCTATTTTATCAATACGCACTTTGCCTGCTGCATGAATTATCTGGTTATTACTCAGTAAAATGCCAACGTGAATTATCTGGCCATCTTCATTATCAAAAAAAGCGAGATCGCCACGACGGGCCTCCTGCAAAAAACCTACCAGTTCGCCCTGTGTTGCCTGCTGTTGTGCATCCCGCAACAAATGAATATTTAAGAATTTAAAAACAGATTGTGTAAACCCGCTGCAATCAATACCAAAAACAGATTTGCCACCCCACAGATAACTTGTGTTTAAAAACTTAAACGCCACTTCCCTCACAATGTCTGAATCTGTTTTTACTTTAGATGGTATCCAAATATTTTCTGTCTCAATACCACTTAATAAACTGCCAAATGGAACATACATTAATTGGTTGTTAAACTCAATTTCATTTACCCAATCTGCAGCAAGTTTACCATCATTGTTGTTATAAACTGCTTCATCAATTTGCCGAAACTGGCTGCTGCTGCACCAACCGGTATATCTATCCAGTTTGTTTTCAATTTTTATCCAGCCATTTTTTTCAGCAATAATAATTACACAACATTCTCCAAACAACTGCTGGCTTATCATTTCACTCCGCTGATCAGGCTCTATTCTTACAGGTGCTACGGGCACACAACATACTGCATAGTTCATACTGTTATTCTTTAAAACTAAATTAAGGATTTTAGTGCATGTTTTATTTGCGTTAGTTACTTAAAATGCAATCTTTGTATATTTGAAATGAAGGAACAATTTTACCATGAGGCTTTTTACATACGTCAATATCATCTTTAGGGTTTATCGTGAAATTAAATTGCAAAAGCAATACAATAAACTGTTTCTGTTACCGTATATGCAGCAACTCGAAATTAAATACCATGGTAAATTTAAAGAAGAACAAAAACAAAAAATAATCAATTATTATGGCTTGTTCATCACATCTTTTTTATGCAGCAGTTATAAAAAATTACAAGGATACAAACTTACCGAAGCAGAAAGAAAAAGAGCAATACTGTTTGGGATATTAACCCCTGTTGGCGATGACCTGTTTGATGAAGACAAGCTGGATATTGAAAGCATACGGAGCATTACATTCAACCCCGAAAGTTACGATGCCACTACATTCTCAGCAAAAATTGCAAAGGAGATACAAACATTTTTATTGCAGCATGTACCGCATAAAGAAGCATATGTTAAAGCTGCAAAAAATGTGCTGGAAATACAGATTGAAACAGTAAAACAAACCAATCCTGCCATCTCAAAGGAAGAACTGGAAAACATTACATTTACAAAAGGAGCTGCCTCTGTTATTATTTATCACCAGTGCCTTGATGAAGTGGCTGATGAAAAAATGCAGGAAGTGCTATTTTTAATTGGCAGTTTATACCAGCTTGGTAACGATATTTTTGATTTGTATAAAGATGTAAGAGATAACATTTATACTTTGGTAAACACCTGTGATGATTTTGTGGCTTTCAGGAAATCTTTTTTAGAAAGAATACAATTGCAGAACCAAAAAATTATGAAACTGCATTTTATCGAAAAAAATAAAAAGGAATTTTGTTTTGTGATGAATACCATCAATGCAAGATCGCTTGTTGCCCTGGATAAATTTGTACTAATGCAAAACAAAGCTGGTAAAAAAATTAACTGGCAGCAAATGCAACGTAAGGATATGATTGTAGATATGGAAAAGCCCCGCAATTTTTTTAAGTGGCTTTATTATGCTTACAAACTCCCTGCTTTAAAAGATTGATTTGCACCAAAATATTTTATGAGAAGATTACTGTTGTTGCTTTTTATTTTGATTGTAAATGCAGGTTGTTTATCGGCCCAGGCAGATACTGCATTGATAACAGCCATCATTAAAGATATTAAAGCATCGCAGTTTAAACAGGATGGAGAATTTTATACTGGTATGTTTGCCGGCTACAGGCAGTGCAAAGGTTTTCCGCACAATTATCAGCCAGACAATAATATTTTTTTTACAGCCATCACCGCTTTTACTTTAAAAAATATTGCTCCCCAATTAAATAATGCCAATAAAACAACTGTTTTACAAATAATTAAAAATACAGCATTGGCTTACCCGCATTACAGAAACCTGAATGGCAAACCGTTTTACAGTTTTTGGCCAACAAATGCCCGTATTTTACCACACTCCTATTTTATAAACCGCTTTAATGGAATTTTTGCCCAGGGCGATGATGCAGATGACAGTGTAATGATACTGATGAGTACGGAGAACAATGAAAGCGATAACAAAACTTTGAAAGAGAAAATGATTGTGGTAAGTAATCTTAAAAAAAGAAAAATCAATTCTACTTTTAAAAAGTACAGAAACATCCCTGCTTACAGCACCTACCTGGGCGAAAAAATGCACCCCGATTTTGATTTTGCTGTGCAATGCAACCTGCTCTATTTTAATTTTGAAAAAAAACTGCCGTTGGTAAAAGAGGACAGTGCTACTATTTTATTGTTGTCTGAAATACTTAAAAACCGGGAATATATGAAACGACCCGTGTATATTTCTCCAAGTTATGTAAAACCGGCCGTGCTTATTTATCATGTTACCAGGCTGATGGCTGCATTTAATATTACAGAGCTGGAGTTATACAAGCAACAATTAATTACCGATGCAAATAAATTACTCAGCAAGGCAACCAACATAATGGATCGTATTATTTTACGTACTTCATTAATAAGGTTGGGTGCCGCCATATCTGATCTTAACATTAATACTATCAATGATTTTGAAAAAACAGATCATAATCAATACGTTTTTTTTCAGGCCAGGGCTGCATTTGCACAACCCACACCCATAAAACAGATTTTTTTGCACTGGAATTGTCTTATCTACTCTTTTTACTGCCCAACTTACAATAAAACCCTTTGGCTTGAATACCTGGTTTTAAAAAACAATCATAAATATCTTACAGCAAATTAAAAAATGATTAGTTTGTAAAGTAAGCTGTAAATTGAAAATAAAACAATCAGCAAGTTTTGACTAAAAGCAAATATGGAAATATAAGTGATGCGGAACTGCTTAACCGGTTTTATGCAGACCAGGATAATGAGTGGCTGGGTATTTTGCTGGAGCGCTACACCATGCTACTGCTGGGTGTAAGTATGAAGTATCTTAAAAATGAGGAAGAAGCCCGGGATGCGGTACAGCAGGTTTTTTTTAAAGCAATTAATGAGCTGCATAAATATAAAGTGGAGTATTTTAAAAGCTGGATTTACATGATAGCTAAAAACCATTGCCTGATGCAGTTGAGGAACAAAGGCAGGTTTAATACAGAAATAAATGAGGCCACATTAACCACACCCGCCGAACCGGAAAATAACCAGCAGCATATAGAAAAAGACAAAACACTGGATAAACTGGCCATTGCATTACAGCAACTTAACAATGAGCAGCAACTATGTGTAACTTTGTTTTATCTGGAGAAAAAAAGTTACCAGGAAATATCGGAACAAACCAGTTTTAATATTTTACAGGTTAAAAGCCATATACAAAACGGAAAAAGAAATTTAAAAATAATTATGGAGAAAATGAGTTCTTAATTATTAGTTCTTGTTTTTTAGTTGGCAGTCGGGAATTATAAACTGGGAATTGGGCATTGGGTATTGGGAATTGAGATTAGGAATAAAATAAAACTGTTAACAATAGCAAGTAACTAAAAACTAAAACTAACAACTTTGTATTAATAATGAGCGACGATTTAAAAAACATACTATCAAACTTAAACAAAGATATTGAGCAGGATAAACTGCTTGATTATCTTAATAAAAACCTATCGCCTGGCGAAGCACACGAGGTTGAAAAGCAGATGGCCGAAGATGAATTTATGAATGATGCTGTTGAGGGACTGGAGCATTTTAAAAATAAAAATGACCTGTCGCTGCTGGTTGACCAATTGAACAGAGACCTGAAAAAACAAACCGCAAAAAAGAAACTGAAAAAAGAAAAGCGTAAACTAAAAGAGCAACCCTGGCTTTACATTACGCTCATCACTTTACTGTTACTTGTAATTATCGGTTACATAGTTATCAAAAAATATTTAGCTCCCTAAAAAATAAACTTTAAAAAAAAATCCTGCCAAACGGCAGAATTTTTTTTTCTAGGTAATGTACTGAAAAATAGTTGGTGATTTTTTGGATTAAAATCCTTTAATTGCTTTTGTCAACTGAAAGAGGAAGCAAGCTCTGCTGGAGAGCATC
>JAYURR010000113.1:0-13323 GCA_043756605.1 Chitinophagaceae bacterium | reverse complement strand
AATTTGGCTGCTTTGTCAAAGCTTCTTTCCACACTCTGGAAAAAGCTGTATGGCTGGTTAGCACTCATAAAATTGTTTTTATATTAGCAATCGTTATTTAAAATTAATAGGCAATTCGCAACGGGCAATTTGCAATTTTTTACATTAAATCAGTATTATCATTTTGCCTGTTGCCTATTGCTAATTGTTTTCTTTCTCCAACCGGCTTATTTTTCTATCTAATAAAAATACATAAATGAATAAACCAATCAAAATAGTTAAGCAAACCGCTACCACCACATAAATTTTACCATTGCCCCGCATTACATCAGCCATCTCTGGTTTTGCATCCTGTGCAAACGCTACTAAGTTAATCAGTGTTCCACAAACCAGAAACAACAAACGAGAAACTAAAAACGAGAAACGCTTATTCATTTATCAGTGTTTTATCTTTAATTAATTGTAACCTTATTTTTAAAGTAGCTATCCATACGCCCAGCAAAGTCCAGCCAATAACAGCCGGGTAAAAAACCATCCGCAGGCGGCTATCTATATCTTTAAAATTTAATGCAGGGTTACCAGTATCGGTGCCTTGGCCACCGGGGTGCAAACTGCCAACCAGCCTTGGTATTATCCATATACTGGGAAACAGCATGGCAAATGCAAAAATATTATACACCGCACTTACACGGGCTTTTTTATCCATATCGGTAAACGATCCCCGTAAAACAAAATAAGCTCCATATATTAATAAGGCAATGGCGGCACCAATCAGTTTTGGTTCTTTTAAAATGCTGCCCAGGCTCTGGCTTTGATCGGATACCCAGGTATAATTTGCCCAGATGGTACCGGTTGCATAACCTAAAATGCCAAATAAAGAACCTACTGCCGCATAATTATGGGCAAAAATATCGTTGCGTAAATTAAAGCCCCGCAGGTATTTAATGCTGTAAACAAAGCTGGTACCAAACAGTATCATCATACCAAACCACATACACACATGAAAATAAAGATTACGGATTGTTTCGTTTAAAATAAATAACCTTGGTACATCCATCAGCAAGCCGCCCACAACCGTGTAGATCAATAAAAGAAGGGATAATATTTTCCACCAGTTTTTCTTCAAAAAAAGAAGTTTATAAAGTGGCGCAAAGATAGGGAACTTAAAAGTTAATTGCCTAGAGTTTGGTGCCGGTTTTTTAGGTTTTTAAATTATGCCGGTTCAAATAATTTATCCATGGTTATTTCATTATCTATTTCTCCCAGATAATATTGATTTTTTAAAGCAGGGTAACTGGTAAGCAAGGTATTAAAAGTTGCTTTTTTTGTTTGCGTGGCCTGCTTAAATATTGATTTCTTCATCCGCAATTGTGCGGCATAGCTTTTTGTGATCGCAAAATTTTCTTTGGTAAACTTTGCTTCGCAGAGGTTAATGGTCTGGTCGGCCCGGTCAATAATCATATCTATCTGGCAGCCGGGCAATGCATCGTTTCCTTTAAACAGCCAGGAGCTGGTACTGCTGTAAATACCGCTGATGCCCAATGCTTTTTTTATCTGGTTAATATGCAACATGCAGATGTTTTCAAAAGCATATCCGCTCCAGGCGGTAAATGTACTTTTATTGGAGAGTTGCTGCCAGGTGCCTTTGCCACCGGTTTTACTACCTTTTATAAATTTTAAATAAAAAAGAGAATACAGATCGGTAAGTTTATAAATGGCCGATTTTTTTTTATTTATCAATGGTTCGTAAAAAGATATAAAATCGCATTCAGTCAGTTCTTCCAGCGTTCTGGATAAAGATGCTTCGCTTAACCTGGTTTTGCGGGCCACATCCTGCCTCGTCATGCCCTGTGGCTTTGCAGCCAGTGCTTCAATAATTTTTAAATGCTGGTAGGCATTTTTAAATAGCGAGTGATACAGTTGTGCATACTCTCCATGCAATAAGCCGGCAGGCAAAAAACAAATATCATCTATCAACTGCGTGGCACTTTTGCCTTTTGTTATTTCTTTAAGATAAAAAGGAATGCCACCCATGGCCATATAAATTTCTACTACCTGGTACTGGGTAAGGTTTGCGCCCAATGTATTTATAAACAAGGCTGTTTCGTGTAAATTGAAAGGTTCCAGTTTTATTCGCTGCGTTATCCGGTTATGCAAGCCCCCACGGGCATTTATCAGTTTTCTTTTTATCCACGATGAGGCAGAACCACAGGCAATGAGTAAAATATTATCCATGCTGGAAACATGCTGGTTCCATAAATACTCAAGCGCAGCTATAAAGTTTGATTTTGGATTATCCAGCCAGGGCATTTCATCAATAAATACCACATGCTTCCCTTTCTTTTTTGGCAATGCAGCCAGGTATTTTATAAGATAGCGGAATGCATCCTGCCAGGTTAAAGGTGGCTGTTTTTCTTTTTTACCTTTTGCTCTTTTCTGGTATTCATCAAAAAAATTTTTAAGCTGCTCTTCTGTTGTGCCTTCCCGGGTACCGGTAAAATCAAAAACAATATTATTTTTTAAGTGCTGCCTTATTAAAAAAGTTTTGCCCACCCTTCTTCTGCCATACACAGCTAAAAACTCTGCCTGGCTCGATGTTAACATGCCATCCAGTCTTGCTTTTTCGGGCTCCCGGCCTATAAGATTTGTGATTGATTTATTTTGCATGTTATTTTATACTTGGAGAAATCTATATAAAAATACCACATTTCTCCAAAGATATAAAATTATATCTGGAGAAATCCATTAAAATAAGTCACATTTCTCCAAGTATGAAGTTTTTAAATCCGGTAGTTAAGCAGCTTTATCCGGTTGATTAATCGTTCAGTCAAATCAATCCTTCCACAAATAAGGAAACAGAATTACCGCCATGGCAATCACCAGAATATCAAGGCCGGCAATTAAGCCTGCCAATTGCAAAATGGCACCTTCTCTAAAAACCTCGGCAAAGGCGGCTTTGCTTAAACGCATCAGCAATAAAAGTTGTGGTAATATTACCGGAAAGCCCAGGATGGCTATCAGCGCTGCATTCTGCTGGGCCTTGGCTGCAATGGCACTCATTAATGTAAATACAATGCTGATGCTGGCACCGCCCAAAACTGTAATGCCCACAAACCACAAACCGTTTTGCAACGGATTATTTAAAAAGATGGTAAACAGCAACAGGCTAAGCAGGCTCATCAAAATCATGAGCAGCAAGTTGTAAACCATTTTAGCAATAATAAACTCAACCGGCGAGGCTATGGAATAAAAATACAAAATGCGCCCACGGCTCTCCTGTAAAAAACTTTTGGCAACAGCATTTACACAAATAAATAACTGAATGGTCCAGAACAGTCCGTTCCAAACATTTGCATCTGGATTATCAATGGATAAATACAAAACAAAAATGGTAGAAGCTATATATAAAAGTATGCCGTAAAAAGTGTGCTTCTGCCTTAACTCAAGCAGTATATCCTTACTCAACAAAGCATAAATTCTTTTCATCATCAACGCAAATTACTAACATTAAATAAAAGCATCTTTATTTTTACATTAAAGCCGGAATATTTTTTACTTTTAATTATCTTCAAGATCTAATTTTAAAAATATGACAAAACAACTGCACCAACTTTTACTGGCAACCTTTTTTATCAGCTTTCTTTATTCCTGCAAAAAAGACACGCCTGTACCGCCTCCTACACCAATTCCAGGCGGCACCGTTATAGCCCCGCCACCGGCTTTTGGCTTTTATGTGGTTGGATATTTTCCATCTTACAGAACAGTGGCAACGGTACCGGATGTGAAGTTTAAAATGTGCAATGTTATTAATTATGCATTTGCAACGGTTAATAGTACGGGCAATGCTGTGCTGGGCAATGGCGCACATTTAACAGAAGTAAAAAACAAAGCCAGGGCCAATGGCGCAAAAATATTTTTAAGTGTGAGCGGGCTGGCAGCCGATTTTAAAAACATGGCAGCAACCGGCACCGGCAGAACTTCATTTATTACAGAGCTAATGAGCCTGGTAAGAAATTATGGCCTGGATGGTGTGGATATGGATTGGGAATTTCCCCGTACAGATGATGGCACCGATATTACTTACACCGCATTAATGAAACAGTTAAGCGATAGTTGCCATACCGGTAGCAAATATTATTTAACCGCAGCCATTACCGCCGGCAAATATGCAGGCGTGGTAAGAGATGCGATTAAAAGCGAATTGTGGCAGGGCAATTATGTGGATTGGTTTAATATTATGAGTTACGATGATTTTAGCACAACAATACCATACCGCCAGCATTGCGATTATACATTGGCTACCACCAGCGTTAATTACTGGGTAACTACCCGTGGCTTACCGGCATCAAAAGCAGTTTTAGGCATTGCAGGTTATGGAAGACCGAGTGGCATTACACAAACCAATACAGTACTAAGTTTTAACGAAATATTGTTAAGAGGCGGTAACCCGCAATCAGACTCGGCGGTGGTTACCAATGGTGGTTTTACTAACTATACTATTTATTACAACGGCTTATTTACTGTAAAAAAGAAAGCTATGCTGGCTAAACAAAATGCCAACGGCATTATGCTTTGGGAAAAAAGCCAGGATGCACACGATAATAATTCATTACTTAAAGCAGTTTGTGATACGGTAGGTAGGCCTTATTAAATTTTATAAGCCACGTTATCATTTTAGGTAAAATGATAATCCTGCCAGAATAGAAAATGAATTGGTTTTGATTGTACCGTTTTCTGATGCCTGCGGTTTATAAATATTTGCAAGTCCTAAATTATCTCTTATTCCAAAGTCCAGTTTCATTTTAGGAGATATCGGAATTTGCACACCGGCACCTGCTGATAACCCAAAGTTTATTGCCTTGCGGTTTGTGAGGACAAATGTATTTGTAGAAGCTACCGGCTCCTTTATTTTTTGAACCGCTGTATATTTTAACAGATAACCGGCAAAAAAACCGGCATCAAAATTAAATTTTATCTTTTTTCCAAAACTGTATTCAACAACGATTGGTAGGTTTAAATAATTTAATTTTTCCAATAAATCCCCGGTACCCAAATCATTTCCATTATCATCTGTAAATGTTAAAGATCGGTAGGCCCAGCCATTCTGATCGTAAGCCAGTAAGGCTTTTAAAGCAAAATACTGGTTCAGTTTCATTTTAAAATTTGCACCAATATGCACACCAGTAGTT
The DNA here is from genome assembly GCA_043756605.1 of Chitinophagaceae bacterium. Lineage (GTDB taxonomy): Bacteria > Bacteroidota > Bacteroidia > Chitinophagales > Chitinophagaceae > Ferruginibacter. Next base: position 8,155 of record JAYURR010000113.1, on the reverse strand, counting down.
GAGCCCGAATACTTCTTTAACCCACTGTTACCATAAACTGCATTAATATTTATACCGGTTTGAAAGCCAAATTCAGTTGCATTGTTTTGGGCGTTGCCAGATAAAAAAAGTGTGAGAAAAATAAAACTTAGAAAAATATATTTTTTCATCGGGGAAGTTTTAAATTCAAAGTTCTAAATAAATATATTCAATATTTACAGAAAAATTAAACGATAACATCACATCTCATCAGCAAACCATTATTCTTTTTAAAGCCCTATTACATTAATTATTTTAACTGTGCACAATGCCTGCAACGAGGCTCGTAAATATCTTTTTCGCCCAGCAACACCTGTGGCCCCTCCGCAACTTTGCGGTAACTAACATTTGCAATGTTGCCGCAAACCTGGCAAATGGCGTGCAGTTTGGTTATATAATCGGCCTTGGCCAGCAGGTTAGGCATTTGCCCAAAAGGGTTGCCTTGGTAATCCATATCCAGCCCGGCAACTATTACACGGATCCCTCTTAATGCAAGCTGCTCACATACATTGGCAATTTCTGCATCAAAAAACTGGGCTTCGTCAATGCCCACCACATCTACATCCTGCGCCAGCAGCAGCACCGCTTGTGAGCTATCAACCGGTGTAGAATGTATGGCATTGGTATCATGACTAACAATTTTCTGCTCATCATAACGTACATCAATGGCCGGCTTAAAAATCTCAACTTTCAGGTTCGCAATTTTTACCCTTTTCAAACGTCGTATCAATTCTTCGGTTTTACCGCTGAACATACTTCCGCAAATCACTTCAATCCAACCCCTTTTTTCTCCTCTAAAATTAGGTTCTATAAACATTTAAGTATTTTTTATAAAAATCAGTTTGTAACTTAGGGGGCTTAGTTATTTTTTAACGATTGCCTCTTTCAAGCACGGGCATCAAAAGTATAATAATATCATGGAAAGAGTGGAGACACTCATAAAAAAGTTACAGGATCAGTTTGCACAAAATGCTCCGGCAAATCAGTTGTTGCTTACCGTTCAGATGTTACAGGCAGAATTACTGCACCTGCAGCAAAATAATGTGCCTGCTTTTCAGCAGGAATCGGTTGCCGTAACAGTTGCCAATCAATTTAACCAGTTTGAGGCTGCTTTTAAAAACAACATTACTGAGCCCGTTGTTGAAGAAAAAATTGTTGAAATTTTACAGGTAGATGAAGCAGAAATAGAAGCCGAGCTGGAAGAAATTAAGCGTAATGCAGAATCTTTACAAAAAATAAGTGTACATAATAAGCCGCATATTGTTTTTGAGCCGGAAGATGATATCCCTACACTTATGCACCAGCAGGATTATAAAGCCGAGCCAAAAAAACAAGATATTGGTAAAGAAATTAACGAGTCTGCTGCAAACAATCATGCATCTGTAAATGAAAAACTAAAACAATCTAAAATTGATTTAGGCGATACTTTAACAGAAGCACCCGTGAGGGATTTGAGAAAAGCAATTGGCGTAAACGACCGGTATTTATTTATCAATGAATTATTCCGCGGCGATGAAGTTGCTTACGAACGCAGCATAAAAACCATCAACAGTTTTTCAATTTTTGCCGAAGCCGAATACTGGATACAAAGAGAATTGAAAGTAAAAAATGGTTGGGATGCAGGCAATGAAATGGTTGCACAGTTTTATCAATTGGTTAAAAGACGTTTCTCGTGAATAAACTGAAATATTTTTTTTGATGCGCCGGCATTTTCATACACAAATTGTTTCGCCGCTGTTCCCATTTTATTTCTCTCAGCTTCATCATTCAATAAACCATTAAAAATAGTTTCCAGTTTAACCGGTCCCCCGTCAATACTGATGGCACCACCAGCATTTACAAGGCCGATCGCTTCATCAAATTTTTCGTACACAGGGCCAAATACCACAGGCTTTCCATATACGGCGGCTTCCAAAACGTTATGCACACCATCGGCCCCATAACCCCCACCAACGTAGGTTACAGTAGCATATTTGTACAAACGTGAAAGCATTCCAATGTTGTCAATAATCAGAATATTCTGTTGTCCGTCGTCCGTCGTCCGCTGTCTTTTCTCCAATTCAGAATAAAATATCGAACGTGGAAATTCTTCTTTTACATCTTTTAAATTAGCTTTATCAATTTCGTGTGGTGCAATAATAAACTTTACATTTTTATGCACGTTTATAAAGTGCAGCAATTCAATTTCATCTTCTTCCCAGGTGCTGCCGGCAACAATTACTACATCATTTCCGCAAAAATTTTCAATACCTGCAACGGCTGTAAAATTTTCTGCAATTTCCAAAACACGGTCAAAACGGGTATCACCGTTTATGGTAACATTCTCTGTAAATCCAAGCGTTGCCAGTAATTGTTTCGATTCATTATTCTGCACAAAAAAATGCGTAAAGCTTTGCAGCATTTTTCTCCAGATATCACCATACCATTTAAAAAAAGGTTGCTTTTTGCGAAAAATACCTGATACAAGTAATGTGGGAATATTGCGTTGTTTTATTTCAGTAAGATAATAAAACCAATACTCGTATTTAACCCAAAACACCAATAATGGATTTACTGCATCCAGAAACTTTTTTGCATTCGCTGGCGAATCCATCGGCAGGTAAAAAACAAAATCGGCGCCTTTGTAATCCTTCATCACCTCATATCCGCTCGGCGAAAAAAAAGTGAGCACAATTTTTTGTTGAGCATTGGCATTTTTTATTTCTTCAAGCAACGGCCGGCCCTGCTCAAATTCGCCCAGGCTGGCGCAATGCATCCAGATGGGTTTTGCGTTTTGGGTTTTTAGTTTTGTGTTGATTGTGGCGAAAATGTTTTTGCGGCCATTAATCCATTTTTTTGCTTTAGGGTTTGCAATGGCGGCAATACGTATGCCAACTGAATACAGCAGCAGAAAAAAGTTATATAAAAATTTACTCAGCATATAATTGTAAGCAAATCTATATAAAAAAAAAGCTTTGCAATTGCTTTTATACTTTGGCAATAAGTAACTGTAACCCACCAGCCATCAACCGTAAACGGCCAATTGCCACCTTGCAACTGCCTTTTGCCAATCCGCAGCACACTGTGGGCTGCTTACCACTGAATCCTTATCTTTGCGGCGCATAAAATTACATATATGAGGCCTTTACAAATGGTTGATACCAAAACACAATACCTTAAAATAAAAACCGAAGTGGATGCTGCTGTAATTGCAGTTATGGAAAGCTCCATGTTCATCGGTGGTAAAGTAGTAAATGATTTTGCCGAAAACCTGGCAAGATACCACGGCAGCAAGCATTGTATTCCCTGTGCCAATGGCACCGATGCTTTGCAGATAGCCATGATGGCACTGGGTTTGCAGCCCGGCGATGAAGTGATTACGCCTTCTTTTACCTACATTGCTACTGTTGAAGTGGCAGCTTTGTTAAACATTAAACCGGTTTTTGTAGAGGTAAATCCAAAGACATTTTGTATAGATCCGGAAGCGATTGAAAAAGCCATCACCCCAAAAACAAAAGCCATTGTGCCGGTACATTTATATGGCCATGCGGCCGATATGGAAAAAATTATGGCGATAGCTGCCAAACATAATCTACCAGTTATAGAAGATAATGCACAGGCCATTGGCAACGATTATACTTTTAGCGATGGTACTGTAAAAAAAACAGGGTCAATCGGGCAGATTGGTTGCACCTCCTTTTACCCATCTAAAAACCTGGGTGCTTTTGGCGATGGTGGTGCCATGTTTACAGATGATGATGAACTGGCAGTTAAATTAAGAATGATCGCATCTCACGGACAAAGCAAACGCTACTACCACGATGTAGTTGGCTGCAACAGCAGGCTTGATGCCATGCAGGCCGCAATTCTCGATATTAAATTAAAACATTTAGATGAATACATTGCTGCCCGTAGAAAAGCTGCCGATTTTTATGATAAAGCTTTTGCAGAAAATAAATTGGTAACTATTCCGTTTAGAGATGGCAATAATAATCACGTTTTTCATCAATATACTTTAACGCTTAATGATGTTGACCGTGACGGGCTGAATCAATACCTGGCCGACGAAGGCGTACCATCTATGATTTATTACCCGGTACCGGCGCACAGGCAAAAAATGTTTGATGCATTTGGCGGCAGCGATTTTAATTTAGAAGTTACAGATTGGTTAACAGAAAGAGTAATTTCTTTACCAATACACACCGAACTCGATGAAGAACAACAGAGTTTTATTGTATCAAAAGTTTTGGGATATGTGAATGGTTAATTGTTATTTGTTAATAGTTTTATAGCATGCATAATTTAAAATCATTTGAAGATTTAAATTGCTGGAAAGAAGCAGTTTTGCTAAGAAAAGAATTAAAAGTCGTAATTAATAATTTCCCTAAGCATGAAGAATACAAGTTAAAAGACCAAATGATAAGATGTTTGCGATCAGTTACTAATAATATTGCAGAAGGATACGGCAGGTTTAATTATCAGGAAAATATCCAGTTTTGCAGAATCAGTAGAGGTTCATTATATGAAACAATTGATCATTTAAATATTGCGGAAGAAGAAAATTATATTTCTGCAGATGAATTAGTAAATAGAAAAGAATAAATAAATGCCTGGCAATTTTGAATGGATATATTAACTACCTGAAAAAAGCAAAAGATGCCGGCAAATAAAGTGACGAATAACGATTAACAAATAACTAATAACAGATACAAAATGAAAATTGCAGTAGTTGGAACAGGTTATGTTGGTTTGGTAACCGGAACCTGTTTTGCTGAAACAGGGAATACTGTTACCTGTGTTGATATTGATGCATCAAAAATTAATAAATTAAATGGTGGCGAACTTACCATCTACGAACCTGGCTTAGAAAAACTTTTTCTACGCAATCAGAAAGAAGGTCGTCTGCATTTTACAACAAACCTGGTTGAAGGTATTGCTGGTGCACAAATCATTTTTCTTGCACTGCCTACACCGCCCGGCGAAGATGGCAGTGCCGACTTGAAATATATTTTGGGTGTGGCTGATGACCTTGGTAAAATAATTTCTGACTACGTTATTATTATTGATAAAAGCACAGTACCCGTTGGCACAGCAGATAAGGTACATGCAGCCGTTGCAAAAAATGCAACAGTTGAATTTGATATTGTATCTAACCCTGAATTTTTACGGGAAGGTGTGGCCGTAGATGATTTTATGAAACCTGATCGTGTGGTTATTGGCACCACATCTGAAAGAGCAAAAAAAACGTTGAACGATTTGTATCTGCCGTTTGTACGCCAGGGCAATCCAATAATATATATGGATGAAAAAAGTGCCGAGCTCACAAAATATGCGGCCAATTCTTTTCTGGCAACCAAGATCACTTTTATGAATGAGATCGCTAACCTGTGTGAATTGTTGGACGCCGATGTGGATATGGTACGCAAAGGCATTGGCAGCGATGAACGCATTGGTAAACGTTTTTTATTCCCCGGTATTGGTTATGGCGGCAGTTGTTTTCCTAAAGATGTGCAGGCACTTGCAAGATCATCATCTGAAGTTAATTACGATTTTAAAATACTAGATGCGGTGATGGAAGTAAATGAAAAACAAAAATTACATTTGATACCGCACTTAAAAACTTATTTTGGTAATAATTTGCAAGGCAAAAAAATTGCCGTTTGGGGTTTGGCTTTTAAACCCAATACCGATGATATACGTGAAGCACCGGCATTAACAATTATTGATGCTTTGCTTGCAGAAGGCGCAGTTGTATCAGCATACGATCCTGAAGCTATGAATAATGTAAAAGCATTGTATGGGGAGAAGATTAATTTTGCTGAGCGCCAGTATGATGCACTTGTTGATGCAGATGCATTGGTGATTGCTACTGAATGGAGTGAGTTTAGAACACCCGATTTTAATAACATGGTTTCTTTGTTAAAAAATAAAGTAATTTTCGATGGCAGAAACCTTTTTGACCTGGCCAAGATGGAAGAACTTGGTTTTCATTATGTGAGTGTAGGAAGAAAAACGATTAAACATTAAACATTTAAACTTTAAACCTCTTCAGTGGCAAACAAAAAAGTACTCATAACAGGCGCAGCAGGTTTTTTAGGATCACACCTTTGCGACCGTTTTATTAAAGAAGGTTTTCAGGTGATGGGCATGGATAATTTAATTACCGGCGATCTTAAAAACATTGAGCATCTTTTTAAATTAAAAGAGTTTGAATTTTATCATCACGATGTTTCTAAATTCATTCATGTAACCGGACAGCTTGATTATATTTTACACTTTGCATCGCCTGCAAGCCCGATAGATTATTTAAAAATTCCCATTCAAACTTTAAAAGTAAGTTCGCTGGGTACACATAATTGTTTAGGGTTAGCGAAGGCAAAAAACGCAACAATATTAGTAGCATCCACCAGCGAAGTGTATGGCGACCCGTTGGTGCATCCACAAACAGAAGCGTACTGGGGCAATGTAAACCCTGTTGGCCCACGTGGTGTGTATGATGAGGCCAAACGCTTTATGGAAGCCATCACCATGGCTTACCACACTTTTCACGATGTTGAAACAAGGATCATTAGAATATTCAATACATATGGACCAAGAATGCGGCTGAACGATGGTCGTGCATTGCCTGCATTTATTGGCCAGGCATTGCGTGGCGAAGACCTTACCGTTTTTGGTGATGGCAGCCAGACCCGTAGTTTTTGTTATGTAGATGATTTGGTTGATGGTATTTACCGTTTGCTGATGAGTGATTATTCCGAACCGGTGAATGTTGGAAATCCTGATGAGATTTCTTTGCTTGATTTTGCAGAAGAAATAATAAAACTGACAGGTACCAAACAAAAAATTGTTTTTAAACCTTTGCCAACCGACGATCCAAAGCAGCGCCAGCCCGATATTACAAAAGCTAAAGCCTTGTTAGGTTGGGAGCCAAAAGTATCGAGAGCCGATGGCTTAAAAATAACTTACGAGTATTTTAAAAATTTACCAAAAGAGGAGCTGAATAAATTACCCAAGGAATTTGAAAGAACTAAATAATTTGTAAACCCATTATAAAAATAAATGTATCAGGATCTAATAGAAAAGAAAAAGACATTGGCCGTAATTGGTCTTGGCTACGTGGGCTTACCCATTGCACTGGAGTTTGCAAAAAAGATAAAAGTAATTGGCTTTGATATTAATGCAGAGCGTGTGGAAATGATGCGTAATAAAATTGATCCCAGCCAGGAACTGGAATCGGCTGCTTTTGAAGGATGCGATATTGAATTTACAAATGAGCTGGATGTTTTACGTAAAGCAAATTTCTTTATTGTTGCCGTACCTACGCCTGTTGATGAACATAATGTGCCCGATCTTATACCCGTAACACGTGCCAGCGAAACCATTGGTAAGGTTATTAAAAAAGGAGATTATGTTGTTTATGAAAGCACGGTTTATCCAGGTTGTACCGAAGAAGATTGTGTGCCAATCATTGAAAAATTATCGGGCTTAAAAATGACCGAAGATTACATGATTGGTTATTCTCCAGAAAGAATAAACCCCGGAGATAAAGAACATACCATCAGCACTATTATAAAAGTGGTGAGTGGTTGCTGCGCCGAAAGCCTTGATACCATTGCAAAAGTTTATGAGCTTGTTGTTAAAGCCGGTGTACACAAAGCTTCTTCCATTAAAGTTGCCGAAGCCGCAAAAATTATTGAAAACACACAGCGTGATTTGAACATTGCATTGATGAATGAACTCTCCATCATCTTCGATAAAATGAATATCAACACTTACGAGGTGCTGGAAGCCGCAGGCACCAAATGGAATTTCTTAAAGTTTCAACCCGGGCTTGTTGGCGGGCATTGCATTGGGGTAGATCCGTATTATCTTACTTACAAATCAAAAAAATTAGGTTACAACTCGCAGGTAATTTTAGCGGGGCGTTATATAAATGATGCCATGGCGGGATATGTTGCCAGAAAAATTTTGCAGAACATCATTCAAACAAATGGCAATGTAAAAGATGCTAAGGTTTTGGTGATGGGCGCTACTTTTAAAGAAAATGTAAGCGATATCCGCAACAGTAAAGTGGCTGATGTAATTAAGGAACTGAAAGCATTTTCGCTGAATGTACATGTAACCGATCCGCATGCAGACAGTGCTGATCTGAAGCATG
>JAYURR010000112.1:0-13330 GCA_043756605.1 Chitinophagaceae bacterium | reverse complement strand
AATCGCTGCTTCCAGTTGTTTTCCTCCATCGCCGGTATCCCGGTTGCATATCAACATGGGAACGGTGTTGGTATTCAGCATTTCAAAAGTACTGTTTTGCACTGCTGTAATAACTACTGCTAAAACAACCGGCATTACAAACATAAATATCAACCCAAGTTTATCGCGGGTTAAAATGCGTATGTCTTTTAATATGGTGCTCCAGAGTTTAAACATTATGAGTTTCTGTATGATTTGCCGGTTAAATTAATAAACAAACCTTCCAGTCCGTCTTCTTTATGATCTATCATTAACTGATTCAAAGTATCATGTGCAATTATTTTTCCATCATCAATCAAAGCTACTTTATTGCAAAGATCTTCAGCCTCACTTAACTGGTGCGATGTATAAATAAGTGTGGTGCCATCTTCATTTAATTTTTTTAGATAGTTGATGATGGCGTGGCGTGTGTGTACATCCACACCAACAGTAGGCTCATCTAAAAATAAAATGCGGGGATTGTGAATTACGCCGATAGCAAGGTTAACACGGCGTTTCATACCGCCTGAAAACTGTTCTACTTTTTTATTGCGAACTTCTGTAAGGCCGAGTACTTCCAGCAGCTCAGTAGTTTTATTTTTAATTTCAGTTTTTTGTAAGCCGCTCCAGGCACCGAAAAAGGCCAGGTTTTCTGCAGGACTTAATTCCTGATAAAAAGAAAAATCCTGCGGTACAAAACCAAAAAGTTTGTTGATAGATTTTTTGTGCTGGGTAATTTCGTGGCCAAGTAATTGAATGCTTCCTTCGCTAAATTGCAGCAAGCCGGTCATACAATTCATGAGTGTGGTTTTGCCGGCGCCATTTGGGCCAAACAATCCAAAGCGTTCGCCTTCGGCAACTTCTAAATTTAAATTACTGAAACAAGGAAGAGATTGACGGGGATAAGTAAATCCCAAATTAGATATACGCACTGCAGCATTGCTCATGAATTCCATTTTATTTTGCTCAATGCTTTAAATGCTTTTTTCTCTATCTCCGATATTTCAATAAGATAATCTCCCATCACATTATAATCAGCCTGGCTGCCAATGCGGCCTTTGTAAATACCAGCCGCTTGTACTGCTGCGGTGCGCCATTTATCACCGGCTTCGGTAAATATTTTTGAAATATCAAGCAACTCATCTTTAGGTACAAATGCATGTGCCTCTTGTAAAAATGCGCCATAAATATAACGAAAGCCGCCGCCACCAGTTCCAATCTCTTCCTGCATACGCACCAACTGCGCTAAATACAAACCTGCTTTTTCATCTCCCAGTTTAACTTTCCATTTCTTAATTTTTTTACCGGTGCCGGCAATGCCATTAACGCCTGCAATATTGCCCGGTATGCGTATCATGTGGTTTACGTTTCTCTTTATACCTTTTACAATCGCCTTTGCCATCTGCTCATCGGTAATAATTCTTTTTTCTTTGGGATAATAGATTTGTCCATGAGGTGCAAAAGCACCTTTTGCAAAACGCACTCTTTCTAATTCGTATTCAGTGAGTGATGTTGGTGTTTCCATCACCGGATCACTAATGAGGTAACGATCATCTTCTTTTCCAAAAACAATCATGTTGTGTGCATTAAAATGGAAGCGGTATTCTTTTGGAAAATAGGTAAGATAATAAACGCCTACCTGTGCACCAACCGGGTGCCCTTTAGCCAAACATTCATCTAAATGTTTTTTTCCTAATTCTTTAGAGGAGAATTTTTTTCTGAAAACCGGTATGCCCAACGCATCGCAGGTTCTTTTAAAAATGAGGCCAGGCATGGTTCTAAAAGCAATGGCCGGCCCGTTATTAATTACCAAAAAAGGAAGTTGTACATAAAACAATCCCGAGCCAATGCCAAAAGCAAGCGGCTCGGTAAGTTTTGTTGCACCGGCTGTTTGTAACAGGTTTGTGGTAACGCCGTTTTCGCAATGTGCCGCCTGTAAATGTTTAAAATCAGTTATCATGCAGGTTCATTGTTTTAAGCTCCTCTACAGTTACATTAAATGCATCGGCGTATTGCTGTAATTTTTGTTGAGATAAATTTTTAAAAGCAGCAGGCTTTAAATGTTTTTTGATGGTCCATTTCCAAAAGCCGGTGTAAGCTGCCAGTATGCCCATATCCATTAACCTCAATTCTAAAAAATATAAAACAGGGCTTGCTTCGTTGTTTAAAACTTTTTGCTTTGCAGCTTCAATGCGCTTTTCAATATCTTCCCAGGCAAGGTTGAGTGCTTTTGTTTTTACATCCCAACCGGTGCTTAACTCACTTGAGTATTTGCCGCTGCCATCAACAGCATAAACTACTTCTTTGGTTAGTTTGTTGAGGGCGCCATCGTCTTGGGGAATTTCTTCTTTTTTCATATTGAAAAGCATTTAGTTATTAGCCTTTAGCTGTTAGCTAAAAGCTAACGGCTAATAGCTTTCCATATCAACAAACCGTAAGTAAACTATACATGTAAGAGAAACGGGAACTTTCGGGCACCAGTAAAAATATTTTATCGCCAACCTTTAGCTTACCGCTGTGGAACAATTCGTTCACCATAAAATAAACAGAAGCTGCGCCAACATTACCAACTTCGGCCAGGTTTACAAACCATTTATCGTACATAATGCCGGTTTCGTTTGCTATCAGTTGCTGGTAAATTTTATCTTTAAAAAAGTTACTACTCATGTGGGGCAGAAAATAATCAATCTCCTCCGACTTTACGCCATACTTGGCCAACGATGCACTTACACCATAACCACCATACAACACAATATTTTTGCTCAGCAGTTTTACATCCTGCTTAATACTCATGATGGATTGTGCAGTTAATTCCTGCGGGGTATAATCCTGGTAACTTTTTAAGCTGCCATCTTTTTGTTTTTCGCAAGCCTGGTACATGCAAGGCTCCAGTTCGTTTGCGTACGAAAAACCTTCTATCCATTCAACCTTTAAACTAAGGCCTGTTTCATTTTTTTTGTTAGAGAGCAGAAAAGCCGCAGCACCATCGGATAACATCCAACGTAAAAATTCTTTTTCAAAACCGATGTAAGGATCATCAACCAGCTCCTTTAGTCTTTTTGCTTCGTCTTCAAAATTGCCAGAAACCAATGAAAGAGAAAAACGCTCAGAACCAGTGGCTACAGACTGCTGCACTTCGCCTGCCTTGGTTGCCAGGTAAGCATACTTAAAGGCATGCATACCGGCACAGCATACGCCGGATGGAGAAATTACTTCAAAAGGTTTTGTTTCGGGCAAGTATCCATGCACCATCACACCATGCGAAGGCATCAGTTGATCTGGTGTAGAAGTTCCGGTGCTTAACAGTTCTATATTTTTAATTCCATCCGGATTGTCTTTGAACAATGCCTTTACTGCCTCGGCTGTCATTTGCGCATTGGTATGCGTTGGCTTTCCTTGTTTATCAAGTGCATAAAACCTGTTTTTTATACCATTGTTCCTAAGTACAATTGCTTTTGACCGTGAAGGCGCATCATTTATATAACCAAGATAATCTTCCATTTCATCGTTTGAAACAGGATTGTTGGGAAAGAATGCCGCCGTATTCGTAATATAAACCTCGTTTAATGCCATCTCTTCTATAAATTAATGTACGCCTGAATAAAGTTGTTTCTGTTTTTTAATACGGCCCGATAAGAATGGCTTAAAGAAAATAAAATCCACTATCAATATAATGGGGGCCGCTATAAACAGTGCAATTAAAAGATAATATTTGAATGCAACAAGCCAGGCTGTCTTTTTTTTCTTTTTTGCAATGATGTTGGCCCATATAGCAAAAATTTTACTCGCCTTCGATTCGATAAACATCAGGTTATATTTTACTTCTATTGCTTTTTGTTGAATCAGTTCATCCTGCAGGCCATCAAAGCTTGTACCGTTTAAATATTTTTGAACCAATCTGCCATAGTCTGCTGTTTTTGCAATATCAGCATCCGATACGCCTGGTGTGGGGAAAATACCCAGCCAACGGCTCTTCTTACCTTTAAACATCCAGTAAAAAATGGTTACAAAGCTGATAAAATTGTGGTGCTTATCAAAAAGCGAAATGCTGCCAACTAATTTTGCATCGGCATCTTTCAATATTTTTTTAATGCGCTGCATGGCGCTGATCCACATGTTTCTGGCACCGGTAATGGTAACAACCGGCGTATCTTTTAAAACAGCTTTTACAGCCGGGCTGTTTAAAATTGAATTGACAGGAATGCTGGGAGAAAGAAACCATGCCTGGTAGCCAAGTATAATGAGGTCGTATTTATTTTCTTTAAGTTGAAAAGGTTTTAATTCGGTTGGTATGCTTAACACACAATCGGGCATTACAGCAAAAAATGCTTTGCCATTCCATGGAAAAGGATAATCGTTGGCAACATGCACACGAACTTTTTCAACCGTGTTACCAGCTTCAATCAATGGTGCTGTGAAGTTATTTAAGATATCTTCTAACTGCCCCGACTGCGTATAATAAATAACCAGAATTTTTTTACTCATGCTTTGCGAAGTTAAGGCTACGAAAGCTTTAAAACTTTTGATTTTTTTGTGTAATCAATGATTGCCTGCTGCACTACAGGCGGCAACGTTTTATAATTGGAACGTATTGCTGCAACATCTGTTTGAATATTGGTATTGTATTTAACAATTTTAGGCGCATGCTCCTGTATTATCAACCTTAAAAAACTGAACTCTGCATTTTCATTATCTTTTTTTATGGCAGCTTCCAGCTTTATGCGACCGGCTTTAAATAGGCTTAATTTTTCACTGGCTTTAGTAACCAGTCCGGCTTTTTTCATAAGCAAAGTACCTTCATATGCCTCTTTTTCTGTTAAGTTAGCCAGTTTTAAAGCTGCTAACTGGCTGTTGATTGTTTCCATATTATACGAAGCCAGGGCTTTGTAAAAAGCAGTTTTATCAAAAACCCCTGTTGCAGCATTTGCCTTAACCACAGTAAAAGCAAATAAAAAAAACAGGCTTGATAAAATTGTAATCCGCATCATTATTTTTATTAATACGCAAAGATAAAGATTTATAAAGGCTGCTGATAATTTCAATTGCAATCAAACTGTTAATCAACCTGTAAGAAAAAGTAAGCATATTTACCTGCACGTTTTAATAAACAAAGTGAAGTTGCTAAGTAGTTTTACTTTTTTACAGCCGTTTAAAAATATATATGCGCTGTTTTAATTTTAAACACAATAAACTGTTAACTAAAAGCGATTTATAAAGCAGCATTTGTTTAACGATAAAACAAAATTGAAAAATAAAAACCGTACCCTAAAAGATTATTCAGCACCATAAAAATTGATGCTGATATTATGATACTTGCATTGAAAACTATATTTCATCTACAGTTTTAAAGTTTTTATTGTTAGGCACAGCAGGAGAAAGAGACCTTGCTTAAAGCAGGGTCTTTTTGTTTTAAATCCCTCAGGATAAGTTAGTGCAGGTTGAACAACATAGAAACATAGTAGTGCATAAAAAGAGCCACATTGAATTCTATGTGAAAATCTATGTTCCTATATAACTACGTGGCTCAAAAAATTATCGGAGATAAAGTTAGCCTAAGAGTAGCTTTATTTTAGAGAATAACTATTGCAGCCCCAAACTGGCATATCAAACCAACAAGCAAGCCCATGTAAATTTCTTTTGGAGTATGATCGCTTACAATTAATCGGCTGGTACAAACAATACCTGTTATAAGTAACGCAAGGGATAGCGGCCAGGTCATTAACATGCTGTTACTGTTCATTATGAGGATAAAAATACCCAGCATTCCGCCGCAGCCAATGGCATGCATACTTATTTTGTAAAAAATATTGGCAATTAATGCAAGGGCGGTGGTAATAAAAACACCGGTCATAAAAGAGGCAAGTATGGGTGTTAGCTCCGGCTTAAAATTAAAAAGCACCCGGGCCATCCAGAAATAAAAAATCATATTGGCCAGGTACGGGCCAATCCTATCCTCACGTGTGTGTAGCATGAATGATTTTACAAAGCCAAGCCCCCTCATAACAAGCAATGCAAAAGCAGGAAATATTATGGTGTTTACAAACACCGATCTCAGTATTGCAAATTTGTAAAAATCAAGGCCCGAAAAATAAGATGGATGATAATTTATTAAAAAAGCAACTACATAAAATGGAATAAACAGGGGGTGAAATATAACAGATAAGAAGTGCGCCAGAATAGAGACCACTGACCACTGACCACCGACCATAGAAACATTATTAGTGCCTTCTTGTCCGTTGTCCATCGTCTGTCGTCTGTTGTCCATCATTATAATTCTTTTCTTAACCGGGCAACAGATATATTCAATTGCTCCCTGTATTTGGCAACGGTGCGGCGGGCAATATTGTATCCTTTTTCCTGCAGCATTTCAGTTAATTTTTCATCGCTGTAGGGATGTTTTTTATCTTCGGCTTCAATTATGTCGCTTAGTATTTTTTTAACTTCACGGGTGCTTACTTCTTCGCCGCTATCAGTTTGCAGGCTTTCGCTAAAGAAAAATTTAAGCCTGTAAGTTCCAAATTCTGTTTGTACAAATTTGCTGTTGGCAACACGGCTTACGGTAGATATATCGAGATTGGTTTCTTCTGCAATATGTTTTAAAATCATGGGCCTCAAATCAGTTTCTTCTCCCGAAATAAAAAATGCACGCTGGTAATTCATAATGGCTTCCATGGTATTAAGCAACGTGTTATGTCGCTGCTTGATGGCATCAATAAACCATTTGGCAGCATCAATTTTTTGCTTGATAAAAATAACTGCTTCTTTCTGGCGCTTATCTTTTTTGTTGCCACGATCATACTCTTTCAACATATCCCGGTAGCCTTCGCTGATACGTAGATCGGGTGCATTTTTATTGTTGAGTGTTAACTCAAGCTTGCCGGCATTGTTGTAAATAAAAAAATCGGGCACCACATAACTCTCTGCATTGGATGCACTGCCACCAACTGAGCCTGCAGGCTTGGGATTTAATTTTATGATCTGGTTAATCACCTCTCTCAATTGGTCATCGTTCAGATCGAACCCACGCTGTATTTTTTCGTAATGTTTTTTGGTAAATTCATCAAAGTATTTTTCTAAAACCCTTATTGCTACTTCCACATGTTTGCCTTCGTGTAATTTTCGTTCTAATTGCAGCAGTAAACATTCCTGCAGGTTACGGGCAGCAATGCCTGGTGGATCAAACTGCTGTATTTGCAAAACCAGTTCGGCAATTTCTTCTTCGGTTGTACTAATGTTTTGCCTAAATGCAAGGTCATCAACAATAGCACCAAACTCTCTTCTCAAATATCCGTCATCATCTAAATTACCAATGATTTGTAATGCAACTTTTTTCTGATGTTCATCTATAGTAAGCATGCCGAGTTGCTCTATCATCAATTCATTAAAACCTTTTTCAACCTTAATAGGTATAACACGATCCTCATCAATTTCTGGATAGTTGGTGTCTTTCAATTTATAATCGCCTACTTCATCATCGCCCTCGTTAACATATTCGCTTATGTCAATATTATCATACTCATCAACGCTTCCGTCCATTTCGGTATCGGCTGTTTCGGTGTCAGAAAACTCGTCTTTCCCTTCATCAAATTCTGTTTCATGTCCGTCTTCGGCTTCTTCTAATGCCGGGTTTTCTTCAATTTCTTCTTTAATTCTTTCCTCAAGCTGGGCAGTAGGTACCTGCAGCAACTTCATCAACTGAATTTGCTGTGGCGATAATTTTTGTAATTGCTTTTGATATAATCCCTGACTTAAAGACATTTATAGAATACTCGATTAGGGTAAAAAATATAAATTAAATTATAATCCAATACTGATATAACAGCGTAAATTTACAGAGATAAGATTAAGAAAATGATTAAAAAGGCTAATTTTTTATTTATTTGCATGATTTTTGTAGCAAGCGGCACTTTTGCTCAAAATAGCGGGCCAAAAAGTAGAATGGATTTTACAATATACAAAGCCAAACCTATCTCTTTTGAAACATTACCAAAAGCTGATACAAACTTTTATCACAACTTTTATGGTGATAAGTTTAAAAAATATTACAAACAGCCAAAGAAAGACAGTACACATAAAAGCACCAGCTTACCTGTAACCAGAATAAATTTAATGTCTATTCCCTCAAATTTTTATACCTGCAATTTTGGTTTTTTTTGTAAAAAAGAATTGCAGTTTGAGAAGGCAACAAAAATTCCATTCAGGTTCAGGTTAGGTTCTTTGCAGTATAATGATTACCTGGAAGGGAAGATTAACAGCGGTGTTTTACCGCCAAAATAGAAAGAACGGCTTTTTCAAAGCGATTTTATATTTCCCACAATAACGCAAATGGTACAAAGAAGCAATTATTATTTCAAAAACTTTCTTTGTGTTCTCATCGTCTTAGTGGGATTTTTTTTTTAATAATTCATTAAGCTCGTTAAGAATCTTTACACCGCCACTTTCTGCTCACTCAACACTTTTTTTATCACACTCACCATCTGATCGCATTTTGTTTTCAGTTGCTCATCTGTCCATGCCAGGCTAATGGCGGTAGATATACAACGACTCATAATGGCATCACTTGCAGCAAAGTCTTTGCTGGCATGATGCATTACAGCAGCTTTTAAATCGGGATGTAAATGATTAAGCGTTACAGCATTTTTAAGGTGGTCCCACTTGCTTATGTAATGCCAGTTATTAACGAACCAGTAAAAATTACCAGCTAAAATATTTTGTGCTTTTAACTCTGCAACAACAACTTTGGTAATTTCTTCGGTTGGTAAAAACCAGCTTACAAACGTACAACTGTCGCCACTTTCATCGGGCACTCTTCTAAAACTTACTTCGGGTATTTGCGCAAGTGCATTTTTTAATGCAGCGTGATTTTTTTTCTGGATGGCAAGAAAAGTATCCAGCTTTTTTATCTGTGCCAAACCAACTGCGGCATGTAATTCACTTATGCGAAAGTTGTAGCCGATGAAGGGGTGCAGATCGGCTCCTCTATCAACACCTTTATGATCGTGGCCATGATCAGTATAACCATCGCTGGCAATATATACATCTTCCCGGTTGGTCATAACCACGCCGCCCTCGGCACAGGTAATAGTTTTTACAAAATCAAAACTAAAAGTTCCGGCATCGCCGATAGTACCCAGTTTTTTTCCTTTGTAGGTGCCGCCAATACTCTGGCAGGCATCTTCCAGTAAAACTAAATTATGTTCTTTACAGATTGCCTGCAACGCATCCATATCGGCCATGCTGCCGCACATATGTACGGGCATAATGCATTTTGTTTTTGCAGTGATGGCATTGCGAACAGCTTCGGGGTCTAAAGTGAGTGTATCATCTACATCTACAAAAACAGGGATGGCGCCAACACTTATCACGGCTTCAAAACTTGCAACAAAAGTAAAAGAAGGTATAATAACTTCATCGCCATAACCAATGCCCAATGCACTCATAGCGGTTGTTAAAGCTGCTGTGCCGCTGCTTAATAACTGGGCGTGTTTACAACCAAAGGTTTCGCAAACGGCTTGTTCCAGTTCTTTGGCTTTCCAGATGCCTTTGCGTGGGCCATCAAAACCATAACGCATGAGGATGCCTGTTTCAAGCACATCATTTACTTCTTTAATTTCTTCTTTTCCAAAATGTTCAAAGCCGGGCATAAAAAATAATTGATAATTAATTAATTAATAATTGATAATGTTTTTAAAGCAAGCCATCAATTATATAGCAAAGGTAAAGAAAATTGGTAGTGAGTTAAAGATTATACATTGATGAATTTATGGAGATAGTGTAACTTTAAAATTTAAACAATGTGCCGCATTTATTTATTTAATGCCTTTATGATAGCTTCGGCATTGGATTGCACATTCAGTTTTTTGTAGATCTTTTTTATCTGAGAGCGGATCGTTTCCACGCTTTTATCCAGTTTGGCAGCAATCATTTTATAACTGTACCCTTTTACAAGCCACTCAAGCACTTCTTTTTCTTTTGCCGATAAAGATTCCATTTCATTATTGCTGCTGAAAGTATGTTTAGGAAAATGCTGTAGAATTTTACTGGCAATGCTGGGTGTTAAAGGCGATCCGCCATTGATAACATCGGTTATAGATTCAATAATCTTATCTGCCGTGCTGCTTTTTAAAACGTAGCCATTTGCACCCAGGCAAATGGCATTTAAAACTTTGTCGTTTTCTTCAAACACCGTAAAAATCATCACTTTGGCTTCAGGGTATTTATCTTTCACATTTTTTAATCCTTCCAGCCCGTTTACTTCGGGCATATCAATATCCGATATAATCAGGTCGGGTAATGTTTGTTCGTAAATACGAAGCATGTCTTTTGCATTATCATACACACCGCAAACGGTAATATCATCATTCATTTCCAGCAAAGCTTTTAAACTCTCCTGCATTAAATAATTATCTTCAAAAATTACAACTTTGTATCTCATGCAGGTATAAAATTAATAGATCAAAAAACAGAAAGGTATCACCCTTTATGGTTACGTTGGTATGCTTATATGCCAGCTTGTGCCTTTATTACTTTGCAGCGTAACAGTTCCGTTATAGCTATTTACTCTTTGCCTTATGTTGGTTAATCCATTTCCTTTGTGCATTCCTTTTTCATCAAAACCAATACCATCATCACTTGCGTTAAGTACAATTGTTTTTTGTTGCAGGGCCAGACTTAAATAAAAATGTGTGGCTCTGCTGTACTTTGCCGCATTGTTAATTATTTCTTTGCAGATGAGGTAAATATCCCGCCGCAACTGCATGTTTAAAATTTTGGCTTTAATTTCATCATCAATGTTAAACTGATATTGTATTCCACGTTCATCAAAAACATCATTACAAAACTGCTGCAGGCGGTACATTAATTTTTCGATGGTGTCGTTATTGGGGTTAATGCTCCAAACAATATCGCTCATGTTCTGAATCATATCGCGGCTGGTGGTTTCAATTTTGGCTGCCATTTTTTTAGCTTCATCAGGCTGCGATTCTATCTTGTTTTTTAGCACAGCATTCATCAGTGTTATGCTGCTTAAAGTAGTGCCAATATCATCATGCAGATCTTTACTAATGCTGCGCCGGGTGCGTTCAACCGCAATTATTTTATTCATTTTTTGTTTGTACAACCAATAACATACCGCAACAATAATGCCTGCACATAACAGAAAGAACAACCAATGTTTATAAAAAGGTTTTTTAATGGTAAAACTAAAAGTAGCATCTGTTAACGACCATACCGCATTTGCATTTTTTGCCCTAACCCTAAAAGTATAATTACCCGCCGGTAATTGATTGTAACTTACCGTATAATTGTTACTTGCTGTACTCCAGTAGGCATCTATACCATCCATTTTATATTGGTATTCAGTTTGCGTTTCGTTAATAAAAGTAGGACTGGTAAACTCAAAACTAAAATTGTTTTCATTGTACTCAAACACTTTTTTTTGTAATTGATTATCAATTGAAATTTCTTTTCCATTACAATTGATTTTGTTGATATAAATTTCAGGTGTTATGCTTTGTATTGTTGTATTAACAGGCACCGTAGTTAAGCCGCCGCTGGAGCCTATATGTAAAAGCCCCTGCTGTTCTTTTAAAAAATATACATAATTTCCTAACGTACTGTTCTTATACATGCCGTTATAAATTGTGTAATTATAACCACTGCTAAACAATATTTTATCTATCCCTTTATTACCGCCTATCCAGATATTTCCTTTACTATCTTTTAAAATACTGGTGAGTAATACACTCGAAATTTCAGGCTCTACAAAATGCTTTTCTAATTTATACGCCTGATTTTTTAGTGTAAAATAATAAAGCCCGTTACTATTTGTAACCAGCCAGATAGAAGCATTAGCATCCATAACAGCATTAATGCAAAATGTATTGCTAATATCTTTAAAAGGTAAGTGCTGTATAAGTTGTACAGCAACTTGCTTATTTAGTGTTGAAAAACTGATGTGGTACAATCCCTTTTCTTTACTAAATAAAACTGCCTGGTTAGGTAAATTGCCAGCAGCCAATACACAAAAATCAATATTATTTAATGAGGCTGGTAATGTAACAGGCAAAAATTTATCATTAATATAGTTAACTAATTTACCTTGTTTTGTAAGCATACAAACTACTCCGTTTGGCAAAGTAATTATTGATTCTAAATTGGGAAGCTGTTCATTTACCTGAGGAGCCAGAATAATTTTTTGGGATGAAAGTGTATTGTTTATGTAATTAAATTGTTTTGTGTATTTTTTATATTTATTAATAAACGGATTATAATCGTTTATCCATAATTTGTTATTGATTGTACCCGTTGGCGGAGTTAATTAGCTAATGTATGCTTAACTCTGCCTACCGGTTGGTTGTTTATAAATTTATTTAAGAACTGTAAGATAGTTAACCCAGAAACCTTTGCAAGTATCCTGGACTTGAAGCCAGTAAAGGATTTAGCATAATTTCGCTGTATCATAAACTGGTCACACAATTGAGAAAAAACAGTTTCAATTCTCTTTCTTATTTTCTTCAATATCCTGATAACCGGCTTCTGATCCTTTTGATTACTTCTTAAAGGCACTACCAATTCAATAGCTGCTGTTTCAAATAAATTGATTTGCTGCTGCCTTCCTATGTATCCTTTATCACCTGTTATGATGCAATTGCTGAATAACTCCTGTACATCTTTAAGGTAGTGAACATCATGCACACTTGCCTTCGTTAAATCCAGCGATTCAATTACACCGGCAGCAGAACAAACACTATGCAATTTGTATCCATAAAAATATTTCTTCTGCGATGCACAGTATCCCTTATCAGGCGAATTCAATTCCGATTCTTTACCCATTTTATTTCTTTGCTCTCTTGATATTTTACAGATTTCAAGAGGCATAGAATCTATTGCAAATACATCCGCCTGGCTGTTAAGCCGCTCTGCCATTAACTTTCGGACTCGTTCAGTTTGTTCAAACAATAATTTCCTTCGGTCATTATACTGTCGTCTGCTGATTATATTTTCAAACTCTCTCAGGTATTCTTTGTTCAGTTTTGAAAATAAATAATTCTCACTGTCAATGCTTAAACATTCTGCAGTAAGGCTTAAGGCTATTACCTCTACATCAGAAAATCTGGGACTTGTTCCTCTTCGCAAATAGTTCCCTTTCTCATTAATTTCATCTCCAATAATATCTTTTATTACTCCAAGAATTTTGTCGAAATTTGTTTTGATGTTGTGCATGTTATTTTAGTGGGTTTAGTCACTAACTAAGACAACTTCACAACATCTTTTAACGCATCAACCGAAAAATTAACTCCGCCAACGGGTT
>JAYURR010000111.1:0-4559 GCA_043756605.1 Chitinophagaceae bacterium | reverse complement strand
TGATATTGATTGTTTTAATCTGTTCAGTGCCAGGTGCACTGCAGGTACAATTGGCAATAGTGGTAAAGCTAGGTGCACCAACGGTATTGAAGGTGGTGCTATGTATACCTGCACTACACTCCACACCTACTGAAAATTTTATCTGTACATTGGTTACAATTCCGGCTCCGGCATCGTTCCAGGTAAAACCCACCTGACCGGTGCCATAAAAACTATTTGCCCCGCAACTGTTTGGAAGGTTAACAAGGTTAGCCGCTGTAATATTATAGGTATTAGTAAAACTGGTGTTTATTGCAGGAATAGAAAGTGTGGTGGTGGTAGAGCTTCCTTCACAGTAAGTGATATCACCAGCCGGTGAAATAACCGGTGCGGCTGGGTTTGGCCTGATGGTAACCGTTACACTGCCTTCTTCGCCCCAGCATCCGCCGGGTATTTTTGCCCTGAAATAATATTTTCCAGAGCTGGTAATTACTTCACTCGTTGATGGATTGGCTGTTGAAGTACCATTTGTTGTGGTACCCTGAAAATAAATAACGCCTCCGTTACCACCTGATGCAGTAATGGTTGTGCTACCACAAAATGAACCTCCCCCATTAACCGTAACCGGATCAGGAACCGGAAAACAACAGTTATTCATTGGCACTTCATATATTTTATTTGAGGTGCGGTCAACAAAATAAAGACTGTTGCAATTTCCCAGACTAGATTCTCTGCCAAAGCAAAGATCAGTAATACCTTGTGCGCCATCTACAAATAAAGTGGTGGCACCACCATTGGCTCCTGTAAAAAGTATCCTGCTGTTTCCATTACCAAAATTTGAAATGGTAGTATATATATTGCCAGTGTTGGGATCAATGGCTCCATTTGAATAACCACAGGCTCCAGGCATTAATGAGGTAAAGATGTTGGTGGTACCCGTCCAGGCAAGGCTTGTATAATTAGTACCAGCTACATGGCCTGCAGTATTAACAACATAATTATTCTGACCGCCGCAATCAACATACACCACATAGTTTCCATTAGGTTGAATTCCAAATGCATCTCCATGATTTCCATTAGGTGTAGCAGCAGTAACATTTCCTAAACTTATCAAACCTCCGGGGGTTACTTTAGAAAATGAGGTTAATGCCTCATAAGCTATGATCAGGTTTCCGGCCGCATCAAAATTCAAACCGTGGCGCCCGGTGGATATACCACTTGCAAAAGTTGAAGAAGTAGCTGTTACCGGATCTATTTTTTTCATTGTACTGGTATTTCCATCAACAGTATATATTTTTCCGTCAGGCCCAAAAGCCATCTTTACAATTTCGTTATGGGCAAAAGGGAAATTTGCAACCAGCGAAACCACCCCGGCCGGCGTTATTTTATACAGGTTGAAGGCAGTGCTGTTGGTACTGGTTACAGCTGCAACATATACGTTACCCGTAACAGGGTCGGCAACAATACCATCCAGTATCTGGCCGGCCAAAAGCCCGCCTGTAGCTACTGTTCTGATACTGAATCCTGATGGTACAGTTGGCTGTGCATAAACAACCTGTGTTGCAATTAAGCATATAAAGGCTATAAATAATTGAATAATTTTTTTCACAATTAAGAGTTTAAGGTTTAAAAGTAATGAGGGTGTTTATTTGCATTGGATTGTAAGTTGCTGGTAAATCAATCTTTAAATTGGATAAACCAGGGGTTGCATCACAGGCTCCTTTAATTTCCTGAACGGGAGTAAGTGATACTTCTATTTCTTTGGAAAAAGATTCGCCACTTACGTTATTAAATATTTCAATTTTAAACCGTAGGGTTTGGCTGGCATTGCTTTCGTTAAATACTTTTAGCTGAACCTGGTTTAAATTTTCGCATTGAATTACCCGGCAGAATACATCCACATGTTTACTGCTTTCGCCCAGTATATACCAGTTTTTATACACTAACTGCATAGGGGCTGGTTGCTCTTGCCCGTAGGCCTGTAAACCAGTAATGGAAATAGCCAGTACGGCAAATAGGGTAAATAAAATACCCTTTGTTTTTTTGAATTTCGAACTTTTCATGATGAGGTGTTTTATTAATAAATAACAGGTTTAATACCTACGTTTATAGGTTTAAATTTTAGAAAATATAAATTTTGTTAATAAAGGGGGTGGTAATCCGGGATAGAATTTTAAAGAAGCAAAAATTTGTTTTGGCTTAATAAAAACAATCTAATAAAAAGCCGGGCAGTGATTATCTGATTATATTTACAGATATATTTCGCTCCTGACTGTAACAGTTATTTGATGTTTGGCTAGCAAATCTAAGTTTAACAAATGAGTTAGACTAGCCCATTAGGACATTTTTTAATTGTAATCAGAAAAAGTTCTATCCGTCAGTGTTAGTCTGTTGTTTATCTGAAGGCAAAAAGCCGAATCTTTTTTTAAACGCTGCAGTAAACTTGCTGGCAGTTTCATATCCTGCAAGCTGTGCAATATTCCTGATGTGCAAATCTGATTTTTAATCAGTTGCAGGGCCAGCAGCATATTTTTTTCTTTATGGTACTGCAGCATGGAGAAGCCAAATACAGATTTGAAAACTGTTTTAAGTTTAGTTGGGCATACATGTACACTTTTACTGATTGTTTCAACTCCTAAAAAAGGAGTTCTTAAATGCATAAGTATCAACTTTTCGGCCCTTGCTACAATGGAATAATCCGGATTCATTAATTTGGGATAGCTTACAACACGTTTCAGAAAAAGTTGTGATGTAAAAAAATTATTTACAATACTTTTTACCTTATTTCCCAGGTAAGTGTTTTTTGCTTCCTTATCTTTTTCTGCAGTAAAGTATTCCCACAATTCTTTCACCAGCCTTTCAGCATCCGGTACAATATCCAGCCAGTTAATAAATCCAGTATTTTCATCCAAAAAGTTTTCAACCGTACTAGCTTCTGCCTTATTTCTAAAAATCAGGAATTTCTGTAGCCACTTTCTGGTAAAGCCTAAATTAAACACTTTGCCATGTGTATTTTCATAAAAAAAAGTGTCAACTCCGGTACCAGGTTTATAAAATGTACAGGTAATGCTATTCAGGCTGGCAAATTCAGTAAAGCTGTTATTTACAGGATATTGATATTCAAATACTGAAAAAGATAAAAAATAATAATCGCTTGCAGTTGGAGTATTATATATCGCTTTGCATACCATGTTTTTACGAAAATTAAAATCTGTAGCCAGTAACCATAGCCCTTCCTCTATCTCAAAATAATGTTGCTCTCCTTTAAAATAAGTGTTATCAGAAAATAATATTTGTGCTGTTTTATTATGAGTGGCAATAGCCAGGGATGCAAAGCTGTCAACAATTAACCTGGGATTATTGGACAGATAAGGCAATTCATGAAAACCTTCGTGAGCTTTAAAAAGATTTTCCTCTATATACTGAAACCATTTAGAAAACGGCATAATAATTTTTAGTATTTATCATTACTCCAGAATACGAATAAATAAATGATGAAATTACCCAGACCTGCCAATTGCTAACAGAAGGGTTAATTTCATCTAATTAAAAATAATTTTACATGTCTTTGTTAAATAAGACCTTATAAAATAATTAAAAAAACGTGAAACTTTTGGGAGTATGCTTGAACCTAACAGTTATCTTTTATTATATTAGTTTGTTTTGATAATGCAATATTAATAATTAAGCGTATAAACGCAAATATTTTTTTCTTGTATCAATAAAATTTAAATTATCAGAAAAAGCTTTAGAGGGTTTGATTTTTAATATCCGTAAAGTTTGTTTAGTAATACAAAATAACTCATACCTGATTAACATATTCGATTCAATACAAGATTTAATTACCTGATTTGTAAATTAAAATTATAGATAATTAACCTTGTTATTGCTGGCAGTAATATTATATAACCTTAAATATTATTATAATTAAATAAAAAAAATTACAACTCCCATTCCCAAACCGTTCTATAAGTTCCAGATTTTTCCACGTATTTTAAAAAAGCAATAAAAAAAGCATCATTACCAAGCGTTGCACTATCGCCTATCACATACAACTGTTCCTTTGCACGGGTGAGTGCAACATTCATTCGCCGGTAATCTTTTAAAAAACCAATAATGCCATCATCATTACTTCTTACCAAAGATAAAATAATGGTATGCTGCTCTTGCCCCTGAAAACTGTCAATGGTACTGATACGCATTTGCTTTGGCAACAAATCTTTTGCTGCAGCAACCTGCCCGGCATAAGGAGAGATAAAGGCTATTTGCTCCGGATCAATATTTTCAGTTTCAATAATTTTATTTACAATTTTAAGCTCTCCTTCGTTTTTGAGACTTGTTCCATCCTGCCCATGCTCTTCATTAAAGCCGCTTCCTGCAGTATCAATAAAAGTAAGATGCTGTGCAGTGCTTAACAGCTTTTCATCCGTCATCAGCTTTCCTTCATAAAAATACTGACTGCTGAAACCTGCGATGGGCTGCCGCATACGGTATTGTGTATTTAATAAAAATACAGGCTGCATTGTTTTAACTGCAGTCTCTAATATGGAAGTATTGAATCCAAGTTGCGCAGCTTCATT
>JAYURR010000110.1:0-13587 GCA_043756605.1 Chitinophagaceae bacterium | reverse complement strand
GGTTTATAATCAGGCTTACCAATTCTTTCATAAATAGTTGTGTATTCAGCATTGGCATGAGCATCTTCAAAAGCCATCATGTTTTTTAAAAACTCATTTTCTACTTCTGGTGGCAAATCGGCATCACTCTCCATAAAAAAAGCATCGCCATATTGTGCCTTTAATTTAAGTTTTAAAAAATCGTTTTCTATCCGCATATTTTCCTGCGGATCATCTGAGAATAACTCATCTTTTTCCATAAAAAATAATTTATAGTTAGTAACTGCAAACTTTGCCAAAGTTTAAAACTTTGGCAAAGTTATTTTAGACTTTTTGGAGTTCACCAGTTCATACGAATCATCAATCATCTGCTTTAATTGCTTTGCAGATAAACGGCCATCAACAATTACTGTGTTCCAATTAAATTTATTCATGTGGTAGCCGGGTAAAACTGAATCTGGATATTCTTCCCGCAGTTGTATGGCATTATCTGGATCGCATTTTACATTAAACTGCAATGGAGATCTGTCTAACCCTGTAAGAAAAAACATCTTCCCATTCACTTTAAACACCAGCACATCTTCTCCAAAAGGAAAACCCTCCGTTACATCCGGCTTTTGTAAAATATATTCACGTATAGTTTCAATATTCATTTAATTGATGGTTCTTTTTGCTTCTTCTAATTTCTTTCCTATCTGTCCGGTAAGCATATGCCAGAACATCACAAAATCGCTGCCGAGGCTGTACAGCGGATATGTAAATGTTGCCGGTTTATTCTTCTCTATAAAAAAATGGCCTACCCAGGCAAAGCCGTAGCCACAAACCGGTATTAAAGCAAGCATCCACCATTTTTGCAGAACAAGGGCAACTACTAAAATTGCAAGCAGGCCTAAGGTACCTATAAAATGTAAAGTACGGTTGGTAAGGTCGCCGTGCTCGGTTAAATAGTAAGGATAAAAACTCCAGAAACTTTTATACTTTTTTTCGGTTGCCATAAAAAATCTTTTTAGAAAATTAGTAAATCTCTTTTTTATTATCCGGTTTTTTTTACAGAAATCTGGTTTAAGTCATTTAGCCGGTATAAAACTTCCTGCAGCCTGTTCCTGGGTATACCAGCCCGTATATTACAGAACAGTTGCATTTCGTTAAAGTGAATGGTACAGTTAAACTGCTTCATGATCATCATCACTTCATTCATCTGTGTATAATTAAATTCAATGGTATAGTTCAGTTCAATCTGTTTTTCTACCATAGGCGTAACCTGCAAAGCCAGCGCCGTTGCAGTTTTATAAGCATTAATTAAACCGGGCACACCCAGCATGGTGCCGCCCCAGTACCTCACCACAATAACAGCCACATCGGTAATACCCTTACTGTCTATTTGTCCAAGTATGGGTTTACCTGCAGTACCGGATGGTTCACCATCATCAGATGAACGGAAATTATTATTATCAGTGCCAATACGATATGCAAAGCAGTGATGAACTGCTTTTGGATGCTCCTTTTTTAAAAGCTGCAGTTGCTTTTTAAAATCATTGGCTATGGCAATGGGAAAAGCATATGCGATGAATTTACTGCCACGGTCTTTAAATTCGGCAACAGATGGTTTTTCAATAGTTGTATAAAAATCAGTTTCGGCCATCAGTACTTATTTCGCAAAAATGAAACCATATCATTTTTTATTTTTTGATTGTCAATTTCAATAGCATTTTTTAATATCGGAGCATCTAAGCCTTCATTAATAACAAGCGATGAATTGGTAATTACCCGGGCTTCGTCCCACAAACCTTCGTTGATTAAGGATTGCAATAAACCAGCACCACCTTCTACCAGTACTGATTGTACCTGCATCTGATAAAGTGCAGTAAGGATTTGTTCCAGTATATTTTTTTTGATATCTAACTTAAAATAAAACATGTTTTCAAGTTCTTCCTGTTTTTTATAATTGAAGATGATCGTTCTTACAGTTCCATCTAATAATTTTAAATGCAGGGGTAATTTTAGTTCCTTATCAATTACCAACCTTACCGGATTTTTACCTGGCCATAGCCTTGTAGTTAATGCAGGGTCATCCTGCATTGCAGTATTGGTTCCAACCAAAATAGCTGCTACTTCGCTTCTCCATTTATGTACCAATCGGTTTGTAATTTCATTACTGATCAATAATCTTCCTGCACCAGTGTGCTCCAAAGTTCCCCCTCGGGAGGGAAATAGTGGGGCCGCTATCTTTTCATCGCTGCTTTGTGCCCATTTTAAAATAATATATGGCCGCTGCTTTTCATGAAATGTAAAGAAACGTTTATTTAATTCCTGGCATTCATTCTGCAAAATACCCAATGTAATATGTACCCCGGCAGCTTTCAATCGTTCTATTCCTTTTCCATCTACTGCTGCAAAAATATCCTGGCAACCAATAACCACATTGGGTATTTTATTTTTAATGATCAGATCGGCACAGGGCGGTGTTTTACCAAAATGTATACAAGGTTCCAGGGAAACATACAGGGTACTTTTTGCAATAAGCTCTATATCTGCGCTTGCAACATTGTTAATGCAATTCACTTCGGCGTGTGCTTCTCCATACTTTTGATGATATCCCTCTCCAATGATCCTGGCATTATACACCAGTACTGCCCCGACCATGGGGTTGGGTGCTACTTGTCCTGCACCCATAGCTGCCAGTTGCAGGCAGCGTTGCATATATAGTTCATCATGTAACAGGCAACAAAAATACGCATCAATAAATAAACTAAGTTTGCTTTAATGATGCTGAAAGACCTATACCGCAATTTTTTAGTGCAGCTGCAAAAAATATACAGCCTGAGCGAAGCTACTGTTATCACCGACTGGGCATTTGAAAAGATGGCTTCGTTAAAGCGTTCGGATATCTTAAAAAACCCTGGAAAAATAATTCCGCCTGCTGCGCATGAACTGATACAAAATACCCTGCAGCAACTTTTACTGCATAAGCCTGTTCAATATGTTTTGGGCGAGGCCTGCTTTTACCACATGAAAATAAAAGTGAACGAACATGTGCTGATTCCCCGACCTGAAACTGAGGAACTGGTGGAACAATTGATCAAAGACCGAAAATCAAAACTCACCGACCCTGCTATACTCGATATTGGAACCGGCAGTGGCTGTATACCCATCGCTATAAAAAAGAATTTACCGGCATCTGTTGTTACTGCAATTGATATCAGTAAAGATGCACTTAACCTGGCTAAAGAAAATGCTGCTATGCATTATGCGTATATCAATTTTATACAGCTTGATTTTCTGGATGAATCAACCTGGAATTTATTACCGGCTTTTGATATTATCATCAGTAATCCGCCTTATATACCGGTTAATGAAAAGGAAAAGCTGGAAAAACATGTGACTGATTTTGAGCCGCACCTGGCTTTATTTGTTCCGCATAATTCGCCATTAATTTTTTATGAAAAAATCGCCGCATTCAGCCGGGATCATTTATTGCCCAACGGAAAGATATACCTGGAAACTCATGAGGATCTTGCTAATGAAACAGCCAACCTGTTCCGAAAAGATTATCAAACGGTAATGATAAAGAAAGATATGTATGGAAGAGACCGGATGGTTTTAATTACTGCTTGATATTGGCTGCAAGCTTGGCTTTTGCTCTTTTGGCAGCTTCCATTATTTTAAAAGCCTGGCCGTAGTAAGCAGATGTATCAATATTCATGATAACCGTAGGTGTATCTACATATTTTTTATTATTGTCCACTTCTTTTTTAAGTAAAGAATCAATGTACTGCATATCTATTTGCTGTGTGCCTATAAATACTTTTTGATCTTTAGTAATAGTTACTACAATATTCTGGCTCACCTTAGTATCGCTTTTTCCTTTGGGATTGGCTACTTTAACTACGTTGGGATTAGCCAGGGTAGAAACCAGCAAAAAAAACATCAATAAAATGAATAGCACATCATTCAGCGGACCTGCATCCACTTCATTGTGATTATCTCTTAATCGGCTTCTTAAACTCATTTTTTTTATTTCACTGATTTTTACTCATTACACGAATTTTTTTAAGCTAATTCGTTTAACCTGCCTGCCGGCAGGCAGGTTCGTGTAACTATCTCGTTGGCTCCTGCAAAATGTCTATAAAACTATCTTTAGCAACTTCCATCTTGTGCACTGTTTTATCAATCTGGGTATTCAGGTAACTATATCCCAGAAATGAAATAATACCAATTATCAAACCAGTTGCCGAAGTGATCATCTTTACATACATAGCATCAGCAATATCTGTAATGGATGGGTTTGATGCTGCTGCAAAATCCCTCAGCAACATTACCAACCCTATAATGGTGCCCACAAAACCAAATAACGGTGCTATACGTGCAATAACAGAAAGTACAGGCAGGTTCTTTTCCATTTTATAAATTTCCAGCTTACCTACATTATCCATACTTTTTTCAATGGCATCAATGGGCTTACCAATGCGTTGTATTCCTTTATCAATCATTTTTGCCACGGGGTTATCGGTATTTTTTGCCAGGCTACGGGCTGCTGTTACATTACCACTGATGATATGATCACGGATGATGTTCATAAAATTATCCTCGATCTTACTGGCTTTGCGGATGGCAATTAAACGCTCAATGAAAAAATAAATGGCCATGGCCATAAATAATGCCAGGGGTATCATTAAAATGCCACCCTTAACTAATATAGAAAATAAAGATTCACTCCCTGCTGCTGATGAAGTACCAATACCTGTACTATCTACCTGTAACAAAATATTAAACATGAAATGCTGGGTTTAATTGTGATGATTGCCCTGTTTATAATTATATCAAAACTATTTCAATTATGCAATGAAACGAAACAATTCTTCAATTACTGCATAACAAAATGTTAATCTTCCCGGTGCACACTTTCAATTGAAAATGCAGGAATGCATATGCTCCAATACACACACGGCTCAGGAAAAGGATTACTATATCTTACCCGGCTTCCCTTTTTTACTAAAATACTTTCACCCGCATTAAGTATGATCTCTTCCCCATCCACTTCAAAATATTTTTTACCGCTGCTTACTAAAGTATATTCATCAAAATCTGGATTTTGATAAGGTTCACTCCAACCGGGGGGAGCCATCATGTGTGCGATGCTGTGTGCGGCTTCGCCAGAAGAGCCTCCAAAATGTTCTTCAATTAATTTACCATCAGTAGTTGGTACCACAAATGGTTTATCCTGTTTAATATATGGCATTGGTTAAGTTTTAAAAAAACAAAAGTGCCATAAAAATATGGCACTTCAATTATTTTGAATATCAATTTTATTTTTTAGATTCCAGTTGCCCCATGGCCATGATCTGCTTCATCGTCTTTTCCATGCCATCACTTCCGCCATCAAGGAATATTACATTACCTTTTCCATACTCCGCAAAATTCTTGATTGCTTCTACCCACATGCTAAAAAGAATCACATTGGTATCCAGGTTTGCCTGTTTCATTTCAGATGCTGCCTGGCTCATACCCTTGGCCACTTCTTCCCGGAACAAAGCCACACCCTGCCCACGTAACTGCGCTGCAAGCCTTTCTGCTTCGGCAGCAATTTTAATGGCATTACCTTCTGCTTCTGCGGCTTTTGTTTTGGTAATTAAAAGCGCCTGTCCTTCATTTTCTGCTGCAGCTTTTAAGTTGTTTGATGCAACCACTTTACTCATACTGGTAATAATGGCTTCATCAAATGTGATATCATTTATCTGCAGATCCTGCAAATGATAACCCCATCCTTCCAGCGCCACATCAACCTGTTCTTTTACATTTTCAACAATATCTCTTCGTACATTTAAAACTTCTGCCTGTCTTTTAGTAGATACAAAGGCTCGAATACTTCCCTCTACCGTTCGTATCAAAGCCTGCATCAGGTCTTTATCACTGATGAATTTAAAAGCTACCTTCTGTATTGTCTCTTCCTGCTCATTCTGTACCGAATACAAAAGCATAGATTTAAAATAAACATTCGCCTGGTCTACAGTAACAGCCTGAAACTCCAATTCAACCGAGCGGTTTTGAATACTTACTTTTTTAAAGATCTGCTCCAGGAATGGTATTTTAAAATTCAGGCCCGGCCTCATGATGCGCCGGTATTTACCGAACATGGTAACTACGCCAATAAAACCCTGGTTGATAGTTACAAAGCAGCCCAATAAGGCAAAGACAAGGATTACGACCCACCAATACTCTTTTAAATAGTCCATAGTCAATTAATTTAGGAGTTGAAGATATTGCTTTTTTCAGGCATCGGAAATAAATATTTCAATCTCTTATATTCACTCAATAAATTAGCAATAAATGCCATTGCTAAATTGTATTTTTAATAATCAGGTAAACTGGCTCTAATATCCCATCGCTTTTATTGATCTCTGTTCAAATCACATAAAATGTACCTTATGAAAAAGATAATGCTTTCTTTATTACTTGTGTTTGGGATTTTCATTTGTTATGCTCAGGATCAATCCTCCATTACAACAAAAATATTAAAGCCAGAACCGGGCAGGTCAATACTTTATAATTATAAGCCGGCAAAAAATTTAGTGATCCCAAATAAGATACAGGCCCTGGTAGTATATGAGCATAAAGCAAAATTCATTCATAAAATATTAGCATTACACAAAGTGAGAAATAGCTACCAGTTTTCCTTTAAAGCCCCTTACTCTACAACAGTACTATTCATCAGTATTATAGAGCCGGGAAAAAGAATACCTGAGAAAAACAGCCCGGTAATGGAAAAGATAATTGTATTTGACAACAATATTGAAGAAGGTTTTTTCATATTTCTGCACGATAAAAAAGGCAAAAGATCTCCTTTTTACCAATTGGATAAGATTAATTTGCTTGATCATACAGGATATTATCAATTAGAGTTGAAAGAAAAAACTGACTCTTTTTTTATTAGTAAGTATGAAGAGCTGTATAGAACAAAGCCCCAATTAAAAAATCATGAAAGCTACCTCGGGTATTTATTTTTAAAATATAAAGAAGATACAACGGTTATAATGCCCCAATTGATTGCTTATGCCCACCGGTTATTACGATCTGGTAAAGAAGATGATTTGAAAAATGCTTTGCAGATTTACGGCACACTAAAAATGACAATGCAACGAAGTATAGTTAATGTGCGGATACTTAATGATTACCCAAATGGTACACTTGCAAAAGAAAAATATTGGAATAATTATTTTAGTAACCCCGATACCACAGAAGCGGCAATGCTGGCAAGCCATAATGCATATGTACAAAGATTTAATGACCAATCCCCTGAAGCAAGAGATCGTTTTTATCAATATTATATTTCAAGAAGTCTTTCAAAAAAAGATTGGAAATCTGCATTTAAATATGAGGAACTGCTTTATGATAAGATTAAAGCGGGCTATACCTATGACTATACTGCCTGGAGGCTATCTATCAAACAAATTGATGACCCCGGCATTGATCTTGAAAATGCCAAAATACTTTCAGCCAAATCAATAGCCATAAGCAGCGCTTTATTGAAAAATGCTGCAAATATGGATGAGAGTTCAGTTATTGATTTAAAGGAGGTACATTATAATTTTTTCGATACCTATGCCTTCATATTGTATAAGCTTGGCAGCTACGATTCTGCCTTTTTTTACCAGGAGCTGGTTAGCAAACAAGGCAAAGAACTGAATACCGGTGGTATGGAAAGGTATGCTGCATATGCAGAAAAGGTAAAAGGAATTTCATTTACAAGAAATTATATTGAGACTAAGTTACTGGCAGGTGAAAATTCGCCGGTAATGCTTAAACAATTAAAATCTATTTACAGGCAGCTGAATCTTCCGGAAGATGAATTCAGCCGGTTACAGGAACAATCACTGCTTCTTGTAAAACAAAAAAATGAAGCAGAGATCATAGCAAGGTATGGTACTTTGAAAGCCATGAATTTTTCCTTAAAGAACATGACCGATGAAACGGTAAGCTTAGCTGGCCTGAAAGATAAAGTAGTTGTCCTGGATTTTTGGGCCACCTGGTGCTCTCCATGTAAAGCTACTTTCCCGGCTATGCAGGAACTGGTGAATAAGTACAAAAATGAAAAGGATATTGTTTTCCTTTTTATCAATACCTGGGAAACGGGGCTGCCGGAAAACAAACAAAAGGAAGTAATAAAATACATGCAGGATAATAAATACAGTTTTAATGTTTTGTTTGATGTTGACAACAAAACAAGATCGGCCTACCAGGTAAATGCAATACCCAGGAAATTTGTAATTGATAAACATGGCAATTTTATTTATACTGCGGAAGAACATGGTCTTATTTCAGAAATAGACATTGTAAAAGAAATGAGTATGATACTTGAAAGGGCTAAATAATTTTAAAGTAGAACCAGCCAATATATTTTTATAATTAATTTCAGGCAAAGAATTATTATATGGATCTGTTCAATATTAAACCCGATATTACAAGAAACCTGTTGCCTGCAGATGGCGTGGTGAATTATTATGGAAAGCTTTTTTCTCAGGAAGAAGCAGATCATTACCTGGAAAAATTATTAAACTGTATTGAATGGAAAAATGATGAAGCCGTTATGTTTGGAAAACTGATTACCACAAAACGCAAGGTTGCCTGGTATGCAGATAAACCTTTTGAATACACATACTCAAACATAACCAAAACAGCTTTACCATGGACTCCGGAGTTATCCGAATTAAAATCCATCACCCAACAAAGAACAGGCGAAACATTTAACTCCTGCCTGCTTAATTTATACCATAGCGGCAGTGAGGGTATGGCCTGGCATAGTGATGGTGAAAAGGACTTGAAAAATAACGGCGCTATCGGGTCGCTCAGTTTTGGAGCTGAAAGAAAATTCTCTTTTAAGCATAAACAAACAAAGCAGACTGTATCAGTAGTTTTGGAACATGGCAGCTTATTGGTTATGAAAGGCAGTACACAAACAAATTG
Organism: Chitinophagaceae bacterium; assembly: GCA_043756605.1. Taxonomy (GTDB): domain Bacteria; phylum Bacteroidota; class Bacteroidia; order Chitinophagales; family Chitinophagaceae; genus Ferruginibacter. The sequence continues at coordinate 4,647 of JAYURR010000110.1, read as the reverse complement.
GCTGCACAGGTTACCCCCAACTACAAAAATAAATAACCCCAGGGTTAATCTCACCTTCCGTACAATAACAGGATAGTTGCATTTATCCTTCCCGATGCTACCTTTTGGCATGGTATTTTGTTACTGTTTATAAACACAGCTTTCTTAACTAAAAAATTAAACAGTATGAAACACTTGGTAGCACAGGCCCAAAAAGCCAGCAATAAGATTGCCATGGTATTTGCCATGATGCTTATTTCATTATTAAGTTTTGCCCAAGACAAAAAAGTAGACATTGACATTAACACAAAGTCAAACGACGACAATTTCTTTATGCAGCCATGGGTTTGGATTGTAGGTGGTGCAGTTTTCCTGTTATTACTGGTTGCTTTATTGCGCAGCAACAGTTCAAATAAATAATCTACAAATAGATTACATAAAAAAAGCCTTGTAAAAACAAGGCTTTTTTTATGTAGTTTTTTAATTACTCTGTTTCTGTACTTGTCTTTTTTGTGTAAGTAACCTTGTCAGTACGGCCGGCACCGTCGCCTTTGTTACCTCTTGTTAATGCAACAATAAGTAAAACCAATACCGCTATACCTACAACCCAAACCCATGGTGCAGTGTACCAGGTTTCCTGGGTGGTACTGCTTGTTGAAGTTGATTCGGTAGTTACAGCTGTGCTAGTACTATCCTGCGCCCATGCAATTGCAGTGATAAGCGTGAATAAGATCTGGAAAAAAGCATACTTAAAAATTGCGGGGCTGATTAATTGTTTCATGTCTGTTTATTTTTGTTTAAAAATTGATGCTGCTGTTTGGAGACGCATTTCTTTTGATAAGCGTTGCATTTATCAACAGCAGTTATTGTTTGATATACAATTTAGTTTCCAAAAATCCGGGCAGATAAATATTACCGCAATTTCCCAATTTAACTGCCACATATATGTATTTCGGGATTCTTTAACCGATAATTACCTGATTTTATGGGGAAATTAATACACATAAAATATCTTTTTACTGTGACTTTTTTCCTTAAGTTAACAACGGAGATTGAAATAATCCTGCGGTATTCCGTATTTTTAAGCCGTACAAAATCGAATATGGTATTGCTGTTTAATAAAACCCATAATTATTTGAATGAATAAGTTTTTACTACTTGTAATGATGGTTTGCGTAACTAAAATTGCTAACAGCCAGCTGGTTTATCCATACCAGGATATTAAACTGGAAAAACCACGGGATTATGTAGATACAGAGCCAATGGCTTTATCAGCAGCCAGCTTTTTATTAACTACGCCATTTATCGAGGTTGATGAAGGACGGGGTGGTGCGCTGGTATTTTTATCCAATTGGATGGCAGGAACCAAAAATTATCATTTTTATATGGATGGCATGGCTGCGGAGATAAGTACCGATAAAAATTTATTAAGCCTGTATATAGCTGCCATGGCAAAGTACAGTTTGGAAAATAAAAAACCGCCGCCTGTGGCACTGGAGGTAGAACTGGGAGCATCCAAAATAGTATTGGCATACTGCGATGACCCAAAGAATAACTTTAAGCTTAAAAAGAAATACAGGAAGATACTTGAGAAAAACTGATTGGCCCGTCATGAAAAAATCACTACTATTATTTTTGCTTTTTATTGTTTTAGCAAACAGGCTGTTTGCACAGGATGCTATAATTAATGATTTTATTACCGAAGGGATCAAGCTGCATGATAAAGGTGATTATACCGGTGCCATCGGCCTGTATAAAAAAGCCCTTGCCATCAACCCACGTTCTGCATATGCAAATTATGAGCTGGCATCTACTTACATGGCCATTAAGAATTATACCAACGCCATTAAGCATAGCGATAAAGTAATAGCGGCTGGCTTAGGTTATATAGACCAGGCCTATATGCTCAAAGGTTCTGCTTTAGATCTTTCAGGAAAACCACGGGAAGCAATAAAAACTTATAAAAAAGCACTGCAAAAATTTACTGCCAATCATTTGCTTTATTATAACCTGGCACTTACCTCATTCAATTTAAAAGAGTATAAAAATGTGGAGGATGCTTTACAAAAAGCTTTAAAGATAAACCCCCACCACGCCAGCAGTCATTTATTACTGGGCAATTGTATGATTATACAGGATAAACGGATAAAAGGCATTTTAGCATTATATAATTTTTTATTACTGGAGCCAAAAGGAAACAGAACAACTGCGGCGTTACAGGCACTGGAAGATCAATTTAAAAAAGGAATTAAAAAAACGCCTGATGCGGAAGACGAATTTTATACGGCAGAGCTTATGCTGGGCCCTTTAGAATCGGCTAAAAAAAACGACGCTAATAAAAATAAAACATGGCATATACTTTTTGCAGAGAAGACCAATAGTTTATTTGAAATATTGGGCGACCTTAAAAAAGATAAGAAAGATTTTTGGTGGAATTTTTATGTAGATTATTTTTCTACGCTTGCAGGCAATAACCACAGCGAAGCATTCAGCTATTATATTACACAATCAAAAGACGATGTTTACACCGGGTGGATGCAAAGCAACACTACAAAGATGGAAACTTTCTCGGAGTGGTATACAAAATACCTGCATAAGTTTTAATCCTTCTATTCAGCTCCCGATCTCTCTTCCCAAATCATAGCAACATGCACAATAGTTTCTGCGGCCTTGGCCATATCCTTTGTTCCTACCCATTCCAGCTTGCTGTGTATATTCTGCATGCCGGTAAAAATATTAGGACATGGCATGCCAATATAACTGAACCGGCTTCCATCCGTACCGCCACGTATACTTTCTTTCTTCATCGTTAACCCGGCTCTTTGTATGGCTTCTTCGGCATATGCTGCTACCTGAGGATGCTTATCCAAAACTGCCTTCATATTCCTGTATTGCTCCTGTGCTGTATATTCCATAATAGCGCCAGGGAATTTTGCAACCGTTTCTTCAGCTATTTTTTTAAGCCTTGTATGATGTTGTTCCAATCCTTCTAAAGTAAAATCTCTCACTATAAATTGAATGATTGCTTTTTCAGCTATACCGTTTACCGATGTAGGATGTACAAACCCTGCTCTCTTATCCGTAGTTTCCGGACTCCATTCATTTTTTGGCAGTGCATCTAAAACAGCTCCCGCCACTTTTAATGCATTCACCAATTTATCTTTTGCATATCCCGGGTGAACAATTACACCATGTATGGTAATCACCGCACCATCAGCACTGAATGTTTCATCTTCCAGGCTGCCGGCTTCACCTCCATCCAATGTATAGCCAAAAACTTGTCCTGAGCTTGCCGAAGGCTCGGCTCCCAGTTTTTGCATATCTACTTTGGCGGTACCCTGCCCTACCTCTTCATCAGGTGTAAATAAAATTTTTATATCACCATGCTTAATAGCCGGGTTTTGTATAAAGAATAAAGCCGCTTCCATAATGGCCGCTACACCACTTTTATCATCAGCACCTAACAAAGTTGTTCCGCTTGCTGTAATTACCCCGCTATTAATATGGTTCTTTAAATAAGGTGAGTCGCTCATACGCAACACCTGTGTGGTATCATCCGGTAAAACAATATCATTGCCATCGTAATAGCGATGCAGTATTGGCTTTATATTAGTACCACTACAATCAGGTGCTGTATCTACATGCGCACAAAAACAAATGACAGGTATATTTTTTTTATCGCTGTTAGCTGGTATGGTTGCATACACATAACCATACTCATCGGTTGATGCATTGGTGATACCCATTCCAAACAATTCTTTAAGCAGGAGTTTACTCAGGTCTTTTTGCTTTTCAGAACTTGGATGTGCTGAACTCGTTGGATCACTTTGTGTATCTATACGCACATAACGCATAAAGCGGTCGGCTATATTATCGGGGCTTATCTGGATCATAATAAAAAGTGAAAAGTGAAAATTCAAAAATCAAAAATAAGGATAACAAAACAAAAGGCAGCCTGCTTTAGCAAACTGCCCTTTTTGATTTTTTACTTTTTAATTTTGCCTTACTCCGCTATCTCTACGAGTTCAATATCAAATATCAACTCCTGCCCTGCTAAAAAATGATTGGCATCCAATACGATCACGTCATCCTTAACCTCAACAACGATTACCTGTACCGGCTGGCCTGCCTGGTTGGTTAAAGTTAGTGGCATACCGGGTTCAAGCTTCATATCGGCAGGCACATTTTCTTTCGGAAATTCAATGATCGCCTCTTCACTTCTTGCACCATAACCATCTTCTGCGGCTATGGTAATTGTTTTCTTTTCGCCAGGGTTCATACCCGGCATGGCATCATCAAAGCCTTTTATCATTTGCCCGGCACCTACTGTAAACTCCAAAGGCTCCCTGCCAACTGAAGAATCAAACTGCTCACCATTACTTAATTTACCGGTGTAGTGTACTTTTACTACATCACCTTCCTTAACCTGTTGCATAAATTTTAATTTTAAAATTTTTAATAGTTACCAATGACTTCGTCATCAGCATTTTTTAATGAATCTTTTCAGTTTTAATCAACTAATAAAAGTGAAGAAATAAAGACAGGATTCGTTAAAACGGGTGCAAATTACCATATAAATGATTTCAAATGAAAAGTTTTTATGAAATTTGAAGAATGATAAAAATATTCAGCTGTTTAATTGTTGTATCGCTAAATTGCTTTGCAGCA